>DATIKP010000124.1 GCA_035477455.1 Atribacteraceae bacterium | reverse complement strand
GGGGCCTGAGTTGCCTAAATCAGCCGCCGAAATCACCGCATTTTCGAAGTAAATAGGCCAGGGATGGCCTTTTTTAGCAGCACTGCAACCGGACGTGGTCATTGAGGCGTGCCAGAAAATGCCAGATGAAGCGGGGCTGAGGGCAACGGGGCCTCGCTGAAATGAGTTTTTGCAGCAAAATCAACCCTTTGCCTCTCCAATAAGAGGATGTCTGATGAACGGCTTTCCAAGACGCTCCCTCAACTCCAAAGGAGTTTTACGGTCGGCATGGGCAACGGCATCAGGGATAAAGCGAGGATGAGCGGAAGCGGTTTCCTCATCACCGTTCACCGTTCACCGATCGCTTGTTTTTACAAAGGAGAGTCGATATGAAAGGCTCCACCATGTTCTCCAGCCGAACATCGCAAGAGAAAAAACATACCGGTGCGTTTCTCATGATGCGCAACTGCATCGCCGCCTTTCTGGAAAAGAAAGATGCCGAACGGCCGCACACCGTATATCACAGGAAAAATCAGCGATGGACTATTGAAGGCATGCGGATCGGTGTGACCCACTCGGAGTATACATGCTTGTCTCAGCTTTGCCGCAAAAACAATATAGCCGGATGAACCAGAAATTGATTGCCTGAGCGTCATCCGGTCACTTTATTCGGTTATACGGTCCCTCGTTGGCAACGATTTCCTAAACCCCCTCTATTCGGAGGTGAACACCACGAACGTTGAGCAGGTCTTTTCGGTTGCCCATGCGTTGACAGCGGTCGAAACAACCAAAGCCAGAGAATCGTTTCGCAACCAAATTTTCAAAAGCGCCGTCGACTCAGAAAAGGAGGTTGTTCAAACCCTTCTGGATTCCCTTGCGAACGTGGGAAAGAATATCGACGTTCGAGCATAGAATTCCTTTTCTGGGGGATGGCGGAGAGGGTGGGACTCGAACCCACATCGCCTTCCGGCTTACCGGTTTTCAAGACCGGCCCCTTGCCAATTCGGACACCTCTCCGCTGTGGGACCTGATCATTATAAATCTTTTCCAGGCCATCTTCAATCGTTCGCAATCTCCGGCTCAATAGCCCATCAATCGATAGGCATCGTCCAGGAACTCTTGGACCCGCACGCCGTCTTCGATGGTCGCCCCGCTCGCATCCCGGCCGAAATAACGGAGTAAGAAATCGTGGGCGCAAGCGACATGAAATCGGACCCATCCCACGGCAAATTTACCGGGAATCCGGTTGGGAGGCGGATACTGTTGCACGGTTTCGATAGATTGAAACCCCCGCTCTCCGCCGTAAGGTCCGGCCGGTTTCCGGACATCGAACACCTTCAGAAAGTTGGGTTGCATGGAATGATAGTGAACGGCGCCCTTCATGCCTTCGATTTCCAGACGTAAATCATCACAACTTCCGGTCGCAAAACGGCTGGCTTCAAGCGTCCCTTCAATGCCCTCGTCCGCTTCAAACGAGACAAAGGACCAGTCATCCACCTGGACCGGGACCCGCTCCCGGCTCTGGTCATGGACGGGCCGGGTTTTTATAAAAGTTCTGCCCCGAGCGGCCACCACGCGGATCTCTCCAACCAGATAGCGGACGAGATCCACGGCATGGGAACCCAGATCGGCCAGGGCGCCCCCCCCGGAAAGTTCCTTGCGGAGGCGCCAGCTGATCGGCCGGTCGGGATCATTGTAGCCGGCGTGAAGATAGCTGACCCGTACCCGGTAGACTTCGCCGAGAAATCCGGCTTCAATCAATTGCCTGGCTCTGAGAATGGCCGGAACAAAGCGATATTGAAAAGCCATTCCGAAAGGAACCGCCGTCTCCTCCACGACTTCCCGCATACTGACGGCTTCCCGAGAGTTCATGGCCAGGGGCTTGTCACAATAGATCGCCTTTCCCGCCCGGGCGGCGAGCTCGACAACTTCCCGGTGGAAGGCGTTAGGTGAAGCTACCACCACGATAGCGATATCCTCCCGATCCAGGAGTTCCTCCACCCGCCAGGTAACGAAGGAAACCCCGCTCTCTTCCTGTGCCCGGCGGGCGGTCGATTCCCGTGAGGTGCAAATCCCCCGGATCTGGGGAATGGCGGGAAGTTCTCCGTAATAATAGGGAAGAGAAGAGAAGGCCAGGGCATGAATCCGGCCGATAAACCCGTAGCCGATCAGGCCGATACCGACGGTTTTAATATCATATCACCCCGCTGTGGGGAACGATCCGCTCCATCCCTCTCACGCAAGGACGCAAAACCTCCGGAATCGTCACAGTCCCGTCTTTGTTCTGGTAGTTCTCCAGAATGGCGACCATGGTTCGACCCACCGCCAAGCCGGAACCATTCAGGGTATGGACCAGCTTCGCCTTTCCGTTTTCATCCCGAAACCGGATGTTCGCCCGCCGGGCCTGAAAATCTTCAAAATTACTGCAGGAAGAGATTTCCCGGTACATATTCTGTGATGGGATAAAGACTTCGATATCGTAGGTTTTCGCCGAGGCGAATCCGAGGTCGGCCGTACACAGGCTGACCACCCGGTAAGGTAGGCCCAGCGCCTGTAAAACGCTCTCCGCATCCTGCAACAAGATCTCGAGTTCCGCATAGGAGCGGCCGGGGTGAGTGAACTTGACCAGCTCCACCTTGTTGAACTGGTGCTGGCGGATGAGGCCCCGCACATCCTTCCCATAGGACCCGGCTTCTCGTCGAAAACAAGCGGTATACGCCGTGTAGGAAAGGGGCAGAAATTCCTGGGGTAGGATTTCATTGGCATGCAGATTCGTCGCCGGAACTTCCGCGGTCGGAATCAGATAAAGCCCGTCTTGACAGTGGTAAAGTTCATCGGAAAATTTGGGGAGTTGACCGGTCCCGGTCAGGGCGCCCATATTAACCAGAAAGGGTAGAAAAACTTCCCGGTATCCGTTGCGGGTCGTATGCCAGTCGAGCATAAAATTGATGAGGCCCCGTTCAAGCAATGCTCCCGCGTTCTTGAGTACGGAAAACCGGGAGGCGGCGATCTTCGCTCCTCGTTTAAAATCAAGAATGTCCAGGCCTTCTCCGATCTCCCAGTGGGGAAGCGGTTCAAAATCGAAGGTCCGCGGGGTGCCCCAACGTTTTATTTCCTGGTTGTCCCGTTCATCCTCACCGACCGACACACTCGCATGGGGAATGTTGGGAATCCACAGACACCGTTCCTTCCATTCTTCTTCCGAGCCCTTCAGCTCTCCATCGATTCGCTTGATCTCGCTGGAAATGGTCTGGACCTCCTGCCTGGCCTCCGCCGCGTCCCAACCCTCCTGTTTCAGTCGGCCGATCCGTTCTGAGGCATCGTTCCGGGTCGCTTTCAGCCGGTCAGCCTCCTGCTGTAGTGTGCGACGGCGTTCATCCAGGGCAAAAAGCCCGTCCAAATCAAATTCCGTTTTCCTTACGTGGAGGGCATATTCAACAATCTCCCGATTGTCTCTGATCCATTTCCAGTCCAGCATGATTCCGTTTCCTCTTCCTCGCCCCTACCCTTTCACAACTCCGAGTGGTCGGGCATAAGCAACCCGCCGGGAAAGTCCCGACTGTTCGACGATCTCGACGATCTGGTGAACGTCTTTATAGGCTTCGGGAATCTCCTCCCGCAGTGTCGCGGCACTGTCAGCCAGAACCTGAATCCCCCGCTCCTCGAGCTCGTGAGCGAGGCTTCGTCCCCGGGATAATTGGTCTGCCTGTTTCCGGCTGAGGATCCGCCCCGCCCCGTGGCAAGTGGAGCCAAAGGTTTCCGCCATCGCCTGCTCGGTTCCGGCCAGGATATAGGAGCCCGTTCCCATGTCCCCCGGAATCAGGACCGGCTGTCCTACCGGCCGGTATCTCTCGGGAAGAGTTTTTTGGCCTGGTCCCAAGGATCGAGTCGCTCCCTTACGGTGGACACAGAGCCGGCGTTTTTTTCCCTCGATCTCGTACTCCTCGATCTTGGCGATATTGTGGGCCACATCGTACAGCACGCTCATTCCTAAATGTTCGGCACTTTGACCGAAGACCCGTTCGAAGCATTCCCGGACCCGATGAGTGATCAACTGGCGGTTCGCCCAGGCAAAATTCGCCGCACAGGCCATTCCGGTCAAGTATTCCCGTCCTTCCGGCGAATCCAGCGGAGTACAGGCCAACTGGCGGTCGGGAACTTCTATTCCGTAACGGGTCATGGCGCTCTGCATACGCTTCAGGCTGTCCGTACAGACTTGATGACCAAAGCCTCGCGATCCGGTGTGGATCATCACGATGACCTGCCCGGGGAAAAGTCCGAACACCCCGGCGATGTCCGGCCGAAAAATCCGGTCCACTATCTCGATTTCCAAAAAATGGTTCCCCGAACCAAGGGACCCCACCTGTCCCATTCCCCGTTCCAGCGCTTTTTTGCTCACGGCGGAGGGATCGGCTTCGCTCATCGCCCCCTGGTCTTCGGTGAAAACGGTATCCTCATCCCAACCAAACCCCTGCCGAACAATCGAGCGGGAACCTCCCACCAATAGCTTTTTCAGCTCCGTTTCCCGAAAGAGCAAATTCCCTTCCGAACCCACGCCGGAAGGCACATCCCGGAAGAGACTCCGCAGGATCTCGCCAAGCCGTGCCCGAACATCACTTTCGGTCAGGGCTGTCCGGATGATCCTGACTCCGCAGTTGATGTCGAACCCGACCCCGCCTGGCGAAATAACTCCCGTCCTGGTATCGGTCGCCGCCACCCCGCCAATCGGAAACCCATAACCCCAATGAATATCAGACATCGCCAGCGACCGGCCGACAATCCCCGGGAGAAAGGCAACATTGGCCACCTGTTCCAGCGCCTGATCGCGGCGGATGTCCCGGATAAGGGACTCGGAAGCGTAGATCAGCCCCTCAGTCCGCATACCCTTTTTATACCGACGGGGGATCAACCAGCGCCAGTCATCGAGTCTTTCAAGCGGTCCAGTCCACTCGGTCATGTTAAAATCTCCCATCTGGGATCACTCATCAGTGCTATTCATCGATCACCGATCACTGAGTTACAAGTCAAAATATACTTGGGCCTCCCAGAAGCCCTCTGCGTTTTTTCCCACCCGGGCTTCATAGTAAGTACAAGCTTTGATCTCCCGGTTGATGGTGTGTTTGCGCAGATCGATCGGTTCACCCCGCACCAAGGCTTTCAGGGAATGCCGCCCGAGATCGGTAATCAAAAAATTTCCGAGGATGGCGGATTTCACCTCATACACATAGAGGAGTTCATTCAGCCAGGTGACCAGGAGGTCCTCGTAATCGTTGCCTTCGACGGAGACCTCAAGATCAAAACCACCGTTCACCCGGTCCAGGTCGGTCATCACGCTGAACATTCCCCGGGCGGCATTCGCAAAGAGCTCCTTGAGATCCCTCCCCCGGGCGACAATCCCAATATCCGCTGTGTGGTCCAAGATTTCGAAGGATTTCATCGCTTCTGTCCAGGCTTTCAAAGTAAAAGACCAAGGCCCGTCTGTTCAATCCCCAATCGGTCCGGCTTGTCCCGGCTTGAGGAGGTTCTTGAGTTTACGAATCATAATCTCTGTTGCGTTTATAAACGCTTCTTCGGTGCTTCCTCCGATGTGCGGCGTGGTGATCAGGTTCTCCTGACAGATCATCTCCCGGTCTTCCGGCGGTTCAGCATCGAAGACATCCAGCGCCGCTCCCCCCAGATGACCGCTCTGCACCGCCCGGGAAAGCGCGGCATGATCGATCACCTTTCCCCGTGAGGTGTTGATGAGATACGAGCCCTTCTTCATCCTAGCCAGCGCATCAGCGGAAATCATACCCCGGGTTTCTTCATTCAGAACCACATGAAGAGAGACTATATCGCTTTTTTCCAGCAGTTCATCGAGCCGCAGCGTCCGCTTGACCCCGAGAAGCCCGAATTCCTTTTCCGGCACAAAGGGATCATAGCCGATCACCTCGGCCCGCATCGCCCGGGCGATCTCCGCCACCCGGCGCCCTATGCCGCCAAATCCGATGACACCCCATACTTTCCCCTCCACGGTCCGCCCGGTATACTTACTTTTGGCCCATTCACCTTCCTTAAGTAGCGCACAGGTGGTATAAATATGCCGCATGAGGCTAATCGCCAGTCCGACCGTCATCTCGGCGACACTGGAAACCGAAGATTCCGGGGTGTTGATAATGGTTATGCCCCGTCTTTCACAGGCCGCCTTGTCGATGTTATCAATCCCCACCCCGGGACGGGCAACCACCTTGAGCCGGGGAGCGTTCTCGATGATCCGCGCCGTCACTTTCGGCTTGGAGCGAACGACAAAGACCTGCTGATCCTGAATCCCCCGGATGATCTCTTCCTCATCATGCGAGGGCAGCACGGTCACCGGACCGATTTCTTCGTTCAGCCGGTCGACCATCTCTTCCGGAACACCGTACGCGCATAGTACCTTGCTGTACTCATTCATCTTATCCGACCTCCCACTCCGCGGTCAAAGCCGCTTCCCTATTCACCGCTGCTCCCTGGCCCAGTTTGGTCTGGCCCAGAAAGATCAGTGTCGTTATAATGTGACCGGCATTCCCCTCTGTGAGGTAGTCCCCCTGGATCATATTTCTGGCAAAACGGTTCACAACTCCAACGACGACCCTCCCATTCATTTCCTTAGAGGAAATGCTTCCACTCGGTAAAGCCCCTCGGGCATCCTGACCCAAGCCAAAGGAAGAGGCGATCCGCTCATCGGAGACAAAAGGGTTAGACCGGGTAAAAGCAAAAAACTCCCGCCCCCTTAAGGAGCGAGAGTCATCTCGCGGTACCACCCTTTTCAGTGTCACACACCCTCGTTTCTTTAACGCAGGACACGTCGCAGGCTCTCCCGGAGGTTTGCCTCCGCGACTCCGGGGCGGATTCAAGATCGGGAAATACCGGTTTCCATCAGTCCCGGCTTTCTGGATTTTCCGCGTTCTCTCTACTAATCCCCTTCACAGTCTTTTCATATTTCGATTTTATTTTATTACTGTAGCATAAAACATGGACGGGCACAACACTGAAAGGCCACATTGTCAAGCTGCGGCAACGCGAAATTGGAAGGAGAACGCTTATTCAGGTCTCTTCCTTATGTCCGGCGTCCCGTTCAACACCGGACGACAGGAACCCGGCGGAAAGGATGTACGGTATCCCTTCCACGCTGGAAAACCATTCGGCGATGGTTATCAGGTTCTTCCCGGAAAACGGCCCGGCCCCTGTGGTCGATATTTATCTGTAAATATCACGTCTTTCCATCCTCATGGAATCCCGCTGGTTTGCCCAGAACCGTGATCGTATCTTCGCGCTCAGCGAAGCACCTTGCCCGGGGACCGATCAGGTTTGGGAAAGTCGATGCAAACAAGGTCGAAACGTGTTCCATCCGGACCGCATCATCAGGTTTTGATGCTCGTCAACTGGGAATGTGTGTAAAGAGTCAAGACATACAGTGTCCCACAGAAGCTTATAACGTTCCAAGATAGCCGGCCAGTCATGGAGACGAAGAAACTTGAACGGCGCGACTTGACGGAAGGCGTCCGGTGCGGACATTCACCGTCAGTCGCAGAAACTACCTTTGGGCCCGGCCCAGCCAGTACCTGGCTTCTGGATTATCCGGGTTCAGGCTCAACACCCGTTGGAGGGATTGTGCGGCATCAGTCTCATCCCCCAGCTTCAACGAGGCAATCCCCCGCCAGTACCAGGCCTGCTCAAACGAAGCATTCGCCTGGGTGGCCTGGCGAAAATGACTGACCGCCTGGGAAAAGTCCTGACGCTGATAAGCGATATGACCCTGTTCATAAGCTTCCCAAGCTTCTTTTCCATACTGCCTCCAGCTTTGCACTTTCCGGAAAAAATAAGCGGCCCGCGTATCGGTTGGATCGAGCTCGACCACTTTCCGCCAGGCCCAGATTGCTTCATCCACCATGTTCTGTTCCATATAGGTTCTGGCCAGCCAGAACCAGGCTTTGGTGAACTGAGGCATCGTGGAGACCGCTTCCATAAAGAACTGGATCGCCTCTGTATTCCTCCCGACTTGATACAGGTTTAATCCCTGGTCAAACATAGTTTGCGCATAACCTTCCCTTGCTTCATCCTGACTGCCCGGCGGAAGGACGTCCGGTTGGGCGAAAGCAATCCCGGACAGAAAAAAGACGACACAGAGGCAGGCACTCAATAGGACCTTCCAGGATTTGGTGTAGCACATAATCATCCCTCCCAATCGATATTGAATATTGATTTTGCAGCAAAATTACTTATTGCAGTGGAATCAAGATTGGAGCCCTTGTGACTACTGTAACTCAATACTCTTCCCGACTCTTTCGGCGTGCCCCGAGAAGAAGACACCGTCGCGGTACGGCCGGCCCTGCAAAGGTAAAATCCACAAATGGAACGGTCTGCTAAACCCCGGGATTTCCGGCATCATCTTTCTTGCCGGTCTGGTCGATCCGTACAACTTCCACCCGCACACGGGTCAGGAGGGCTGCCAACGCACCCAGCGCTGCAAGAACGGGAGCGGCCAGGGTTACCAATCCGCCAGCAATCAAGCCCGTACTCAGGGGAATCTCCAATAGTAGTTCACCGTTCTCCTTTTTTATAGTCAGGTGACGGACATTCCCTTCCCGAATCAATTCCCGGATGCGTTCCACCAGATCTTTCGCGTTCAGCTCAATCTCTTCCCGCCAAGTTCTTTCCTCTCTCTCAGAACATTGTCTCATAGTAGCACCTCCCCCTCTTAAAATGCAGGCCGTTACAGTTTAGCCGTTTAGGTAACACCAACATCACCTCCGGTCCGTCGTCCTCTTTCCCCCGGCAATAAATACTCCCAAGAACGGCGCATCTGTCCGGTCCCAACGTTTCCGTCACTTAAGAGGCCTCCTTGTCACTATCATAACACAGGATTGGCCTGTCTGATCAATCGTTTGGTGGAAAAAGTCACCTGTGCTTGCTAATCGGATACCTTTTGATTTTAATGACTGTATGGGTTACGCTATCGTTAAAATTCCAGAAGACGAGCGGTTCTGCGCGAAGCAGACGGACATGTCTTTTGTAACCGTCATAACCCCTTGCAAATCGACTATTCAGACTGTCGACCACAGAAAGGAGGTCTTTCAAGTGGAACAAAATAGCATGCCCCACCCCGGCCATGCAAAGCACCTTTGTCAACTCCAGTATTCCGGATTTATGAACCAGAATTTCGCTGAGTTCAAAAACTTGGTCAGAAGTTCGCGGTTCATCTGCCGAAAATGCGGCCGCTCCGCCGTCAGGGACAACAGCCTGTGCGAACCGGACGAACTTTGATGACCCGACAACTATTAAGGGACAAACATGGACAAAGGCTTTGAACTCATCGCCCCTTGTACCATCTACCGATTTACGTGGGAATAGTTCTGACAAAGCAAAAAACATTCGGAGTGATAATTGAGCTTAGGATGAAGGGTGTTCACCCATCACTGATCACAGTATTTACAGGAGGAACTCATGGACAAATACATCTGTACAGTATGCGGATATGTATACGACCCAAAAAACGGTGATCCCGATGCCGGCGTCAACCCGGGAACGGAGTTCGAGAACCTGCCCGAGGACTGGGTGTGTCCGGTGTGCGGTGTAGGAAAAGACCAGTTCGAAAAAGCCTGATTCACAGCCAGCCAGAGCCAGAACCCGGGAAGATCGCTGCTATGGAATTTCCCGGGTTCTTTGGACGATGGTTAAGTGCGACAGAGATGCACCTTTTCGGTTTTTTTAGGAGAGCGCTCTCGTTCTATGCCCACTCCGGGTCTCCGCAAGACCGGTTGCAGCCGGGCGGGTAGTTGAGATATAATCCTGTCGATGAATGGAACAAGCAATCAGGCCAAGTTCGAACTGCTTCAAGCGGATAGCCTGCCGGATGCTCTGTCTCAACTCCTGGAACTGCACCGGCTCTGCTTCAGCCACTATGTCGGCGTTCTGCCTTCCGAGCGGATGTTTCTGGAATGGTATCTGAAAAGACCAGGGAGCGGTCCGGGGAATGTTTTCGTTTTCAAGGAGGGAGATACCTTGATTTCCGCTGTCTTCCTCACCCTGACCCGTTTCCGGCTGGGGAACGACTGGTACCCGGTGGGAATCATCGATACGGTGATGACCCACCCCGATTACCGCAATAGAGGCTTGGCCTCTCAATTGATGGCTCACGCGGAAACAGTCATGCGTCGGGTGGGTTGCCGCTTTGGCTATCTCTATACCATTCTGAGCACTTCCCAGTTCACCCTCTATGAAAAACTGGGATACCGTGACCACAAACGGGTTTTCCACCTGCTGAAACAGTCAACTCTCGATTCCCCACCCTCCAGGGTTCTGCCCCTGGCGAAACCGGAGAGTCTCCGGCCATTCCTTAACCGGATACTCGAAACCGATAACGGTTTTGTCCCCTTGGATGATGCGATGTGGACCTGGCGAAAACTCGTTCGCCCCCCTTCGCTCCCGGCCTACCTCTTCACTACCGGCGAAAAGGAACTGCGGGGCACCCTGACCGTAAGCCTGGGCAAAGTCACCACCGGTCTGGGTGACTGGACAAAAGCGGCCTACCTCAGTGACTGGGCTGGATTATCTCCGGAAGACCTCGCTTCCGTGCTACACTTGGCCCTGACTGCGATTCCACCTGAAGTGACCATCGATACCCTGTGTCCCATCGATAACCAGGCAGAGTGGGACATCCTCCGGAGAAACGGATTTGAGGCGGCTACCGCCGAGTCGGCCATGCTTTTCCCTCTGGATCCCGAGGCGGAAGAATTGATGAAAAAAAACCGACCAGGGAGATGGTATCCCCTGATCGAATCAGTGGTGGGCATATGAAAAAAAACCTGTCGAACTTTTCTCTCGGTCATGCAGTGGTCCTCTGGTTCTTGGTGTTCCTTTGCCTTGCCTTCAGCCTGTCGAACCCCCGGCAGGCCAAAGCAGCCGGGACAACCCTTCCCGAGACCCGGGGCGTGTGGCTTGATGTTCGGAGCATTCCCAGGAACGAAGCGGAAATTGACCTGATCGTGGATCGTCTTCACGGAGCCAATTTCAACACGATATTCGTGGAATGTTTTTATATCGGTGAAACCATCTACCCTTCGCCCTATCTTGAATCACTGGGCATGAACCGGCAGAGGGGGGCCTTTATCGGTATGGATCCCTTACAAGCGCTGCTATCCTCGGCCCGGAAGCGCGGAATGTCGGTTCATGCCTGGCTTCATTTATTCTATATCGGACTGAACGAGCCAGGGCCCGTCCTTGCCGTTCACCCGGAATGGAGATCGATCAACCGGGATGGTACCACCGGTTACCGACGTGGAGTTAACTTTTTTTACTGGATCTGTCCGACCCAGCCCGGTGTTGTCGATTTTTACCGAGGCCTTGTAGAGGAATTAGTAACCCATTACCCCATCGACGGGGTCCAGATCGATTACGTCGAGATCCCCGACCTGTCAAGAGCAGACGCCGGGTATTCGGAGTTCGCCCGGAATGAATTCGCCGCGGAGCACGGAGTCGATCCACTCACCCTCGATCCCTACCTCCATCCCCAGCTTTATACCCAATGGATTCGCTACCGGACCGAGCAGGTTACCGCGGTGGTGGCGGGTATCGCCGAGTCGGTTCGCGCCATTCGGCCTGATGTGATAATTTCCGCCTCGATAATGCCCCAGGGCATGCCCATCGAACGCAATCCTTCCTACTTTCAGGATTGGCACCGCTGGGCGGAGAACGGTTATATCGACGTCGTTATTCCCATGGCTTACAGTTCCCGGGTGAACGAAATGCGGGGTATGTTGGTATGGGTCGAACATTTCCTTCGGGGAAGCGCCCCCTATTTTGCCGGGCTGCAGGCTTACCGACTGGACAGCCCGGAAGATCTTACCGTCCAGGTCAACGCCGCTCGCTCTCACAATCCATCCGGTGTCGTTGTTTTCGCTTGGCCTTACCTTACCGACACCTCACTCACGCTTCTTCGCCAGGTCTCGTTTCCCGTCCCGGCATTTCCCCTCAGCCGGGAGGACCTGGTCGCCCTGCGTCCGCTCAAGCCAAGCGACCCGGTTGCGTACCGTCACGAGCAGCCCCGGCGTATCGAAGCCCGATTTCTCCGGGACGCTCCCCCGCTTGACGCACCCCTCTCCCATCCGGCTTGGCAAAGTCTCTCCTGGCAGGGAGAATTCAGCCTGATCACCGGGGAAGGGGCGGCTGTGGAGCAAAGCATTGTCGCAGCGGGATATGACCGGGAACACCTCTATATTGTCCTACCGGTCAACGACGCGCACCCCAACACGGTCAAGGCCACCGTCACCAGACGGGATGGGCCGGTCTTCTATGACGACTCCATCGAGGTATTTCTTGATCCAGGACGAACCCTGAGCTTTTATTACCAACTGGCGGTCAATACTCTGGAAACCCAATACGACAGCTATTCGAGGGTTGGACCGGGCTGGAACGGGAGTTGGCAGGCGAGGGTAAGCCGGGCCGAAACCGGTTGGACAGCAATCCTGGCGGTACCCTTTACGGAACTGGGCCGGGAAACTCCCCGAGGCGGTGAGGTATGGGGTATCAATTTCAACCGAACCATGATTCGGACCGGCGAATTCAGCGGGTGGTCATACACACCGGGAACGTTTCACGCCCCTTCCTTCTTTGGAGAAATCATGTTCCTTGAATAGGGGGGTTTCCGGTCATCTCTTTTTCCATAGCAGGATGACAACACCCAGGATGATGAGAACGACGGGAGTAAACACCCGACCGCCCAGATGAAGGGTGGGAAGCCACCAGGTAAAGGCATAACGGGCCGCCCAAATAATCCCGATAACCACCAGAACCCAAGCCAGGAGTTCCAGATTCTTGTTTTTTCTTGATTCGGAATTTTCTTTTTCCTGTTCAACATCCAGAACAACATCTTGGGTTTCTTCTTCTCCCGCCTTCCCCCGTTCCCGCGGTTCTTCGGGAATGATTATCCAGGCAATAATGTAGGCGATGATCGCCGCCCCACCGGCAAAGATCAGCGCTACCGCCACCAACCGCAGGATGATCGGGTCGATGTCGAAATACTTGGCCAATCCCGCACAGACCCCTCCCAGGATTTGGTTTTTCCGGCTTCTATAGACTTTCTTCACTGTGTTTCCCCCCTATAAAACGATATCACACATATCCTACCAGACTCCTCCCCGTTTTTCCAGACCAGTCGTCCGGTACTCTCTTGCCCGGTTCGACTTGACGCTGAAAGTCGGTGGGCATACAATAAAGTGGGTGTGCGCCCGTAGCTCAACAGGACAGAGCAACGGACTTCTAATCCGTAGGCTGGGGGTTCGATTCCCTCCGGGCGCGCCAGTTATTGATTGGCGGGGCTTTCAGGGCGTCAAAAGAACCGACCGCTCATGCGGATAGCGACAGGCTATCCTCTTGTACTTGTTTCCCTCCCATTCTACATTATTTCCGTTTCGTTCGTAAAAGGGAGCCATCATTATTTTTATCACTATGAGAAGGATCGTATTGTGACTGTCCCCCCTCCATGCCGGGAAGACCTTGGCACCCAAGACTCTGAAGTCGATATTAAACCAATCGGGTATTCCGGTCGAAGAAATCAAGAAACGATAAGTCGTTGGCTGACAATATCGATGTTCTTCACTCCCGGTCTCAACTCGGGGGTGTCTTTTATTAAACCCCTCTGGGTTTCCGGCCTGCCGGGAGGCTGGTCTTGGAGGTTGAAGCGGAAACCTTCGACCGCCTGGAGCAGCTCAGGGCCTTTCGGTATTTTTTCCGCCATGCCTACCGTAAAGAAATCGAGACAAACCGACTCCGCGCGGTCCTCGACTCCGCCAATACTCTTAGACCCTTGTACGAACCCGACATAGCCCGCTTCTTCGCTTCGCTCGAAGTGGAAGAGCCATAGGGATCTACTGGATATATAAGCGGAGCGATTTGCCTGGGGTCCATCTGCGGAGTTCAAACGGGGTCCTTTGATGAATCAGAATCCCATGAATTTATTCGTGGGAGTGTGTCAAGGGTTACAGTAATCGCATCGCGCTGCCGAAGCTGTCTTTGGCTCGTTTATTTCCACGATAAGTTGATGTCCACACCGCACGCAACGGTGTGCCTCGGCTCGTGTTTCCATGGTGGGGGCACCACAGTCTTCACACGGCAGACCGGGGATACGCTCAGCCGCGCTAAAGCCTGGCGTACCACAGGCCGGACAGCGGGTGCAAAGCTTTTGGGCCAAGTCCCGGGCAGCTGAAGCAATCATTTCCATGCGGGTTGGATTGGCATGGGCGCGCATATCCGTCTCGAGAAAGACACGACCGTCACTCGCCCGGTCGGAGGCCCAGCGAAATTCTTTTTCCAACTCATCCCAACCGGCGATTCCCTTGCGGATGTGGGGGTGTTCCTCACCCTCGGGGCGGACGACCAGCCAATGTCCGGGAAAACCGGCGTCGCGGGCAAACTGTTTTGCCTCATCCCAACTGGCAGTAAGCCGGTGGGAGAAGTTAGTCTGCCCGGAGGCGTAGCCTGCTACCTCAATACCCAAATTCTCGTCGATCCAGATCAATAACTCCAGGTTCCATGGCAACAGGCCGGTGATCGGGTCGGGTCCGAATGACCCTTCGCTGGCCAGTCCCAGAGACAGCCCGGACAGCTCCATCCCGATACGTCCCTTTTTACGGGCGGCCTCAAGTTGAGTGCCGGCCCGTGGAATTTCGCGCGTGAAGGTACCCAGCCGGTCAGTATCATAACCGCTCACCCGCCGTACATGACAACCAAGGTACGCCTCCAGTACCGGCGCAATCACCTGTTCTTTGCCATGCTGAGTAAGCAAGGCTACTTTTCTGCCGCGATAGGTGGTTCCGCCATGGTCGTTGTTGTCCGGTGATTGAGTTGTCATCCGGTTAGTCTCCTCAGTGCATGGATAAGCCCCGGGCAGGGCCGTAATCGCCTTGCTTGAGGTAACACCGCCATCGAAACGGCGCGACGGTGTAGGTGTAAGGCCGTCGCGCCGTGCGTCAAGACACCGTTCTCCTCAGCCGAAGTCAAATATGTCTCCCAGGAATGAGCGGCGGCGTTTACGGTCAGAATCGCGGCTGTCATCACCCCGGCGGCTGTCATCACCCCGGCGGCTGTCATCATCCCGGCGGCTGTCATCATCCCGGCGTTGCTCTTGGGGGCGCTCACGCCCTTCATCACGCTTACCGCCGGATTTCCCCGACATGCGTTCGGTGGCGGTCTCAATGAGGCGATCAAGCTCGCCGCGATCCAGCCACACCCCTCGGCATTGCGGGCAGTAGTCAATCTCGATCCCCTGCCGATCGGCCATCACCAGACTAACCTCTTTACACACGGGACAATTCATTTCGCTACCTCCTTTTATTAGTAAATAAAAACAACATTGCCAACACTATTTTGGCAGCCCGGCCGGAAGCGAAAATCACCGATGACGCTTCCGGCGGATACAACCGGACCGCGGCACAGCCAGCCGGTCCAAGGCCGACAGGAGGGGCGAGTCCCGGCTATCCTACCAAAAGCTGCAGTGCCTGTCGTTTGCAGGCGGCTACACAGAGACCACACCCCTTGCAGCGGTTTTGGTAGATCGAAATCTTCCTCTCGGGGTGGTAAATGATGACATTGGGATCCGGACAGGACAAAATACAGAGTTTACAACCGTTGCACTTGTTTTCATCCACTTGGGCGGTGACATACATATTCGCTCACTCTCCTCAAATCGCGTACGCTTGTACGGAACTCTTGGCCCGTTCCATTACCGCCATGTTCTTCTCCATCAGCTGGGCCATCTTGGCAAATTTACTTTTTAACACATCGTCCAGGGCGGCAGTGGTTCCGGAAGCGATAAATTTCGCTCCTCCGAACCGCTCCGCCAAAGATTCCTCCAAGGCTTTACTGCTAACCAAGTCAGTAACACCAAGGAGCGCTCCAAGCATGGCTATATTGGTGGAAAGCTCGGTTCCGGCGATTTCCATGGCCAGCCGCATCGCCGGAATATAAAAAATTTCCGCTTCCAAACCGGCCAACCGTTGTAATTCATCTTCGTTTATGGGAAGCGGTTCCGGGGCATTGATGATTATCTTACCCTTCGGCTGCAATCCATCGAAGAAAGGCATGGTATAACTTTTCCCCAAAGTGATGACATGAGGGTGAAAAATCATAATGATATCAGGAAAAAGCACTTCGCCCCGCTCGTAAATCGGTCGTGTGGCGATGCGCACATAACTTTCCGCAGGAGCAAGCCTTTTCTCCGCTCCAAAAAACGGGTTTACGGTGCTGAGCAACCCGGAGCGGACAGCGGCGACGCCCAGGATATGAGCAGCGGTAACCACCCCTTGCCCTCCCAGCCCCGACATGCGAATGAAGGTTTTCTGTTGCATTACCGCAACGCCTCCTCTACTTGGTGAACGCACTCTTCTGCCTCCGGTGACAGGTATTCCTGCGGTTGAAAAACTCCCTCTTTTTCCCGCTCTTTGATCAATGCCAGCGTGTCGCCGGGTTTGAACTTGTAATTGGTAGGACAGGGCGCGAACAGCTGCACATAGGTGGGACCGATCTCACGGGCGATGAGAATGGCTCGGCGCACAGCCCGCTCCAGGCGCTTGGGCTGGTTGGGCGCTACCATCGCCACATAAACGCATCCGGCTGCCCGAGCCACCCCCGGGAAATCAATCTTTTTGAATTTTTTTCCCATGGGAGCCATGTTCAGGACTGCCCCTAATTGGCTCATGCCGCTTTCCTGCCCCCCGGTATTAGCGTAGGCCTCATTATCCAGCATAATCGTGGTGAGCTTTTCCCTCCTGAACCAGGAATGCAACACCGCCTCCAGACCGATATCACAGGTGGCGCCATCCCCGGCGATAACGACTACGTCTTTAACGCGGTCAGGAAAGCGGATGGAAAGGGCTCTCTTCAATCCGGTGGCCACAGCGTTTTGATTTCCAAAGAGAGAATGAATGTTGTGCACCGCCGCCTGGGGGAAGGCCAGGGAGCTACATCCCGTGGAGCCGACGATGACCGTATCTTCGGGATTGGGCAATGAGGCCATGACCAGGCGCAGGGAAAGGGCAAGGCCACATCCGGCGCAAAGGGGGTGCTCTTCCAGAAGTTCCTTAAACGTACCCAGATCGGCCACCCCCAGGTTTTTTCCGAAGGGGCCATTATCCACCAGTTCCCGGTATTCGATGGGCATGACGTCCTCGAAACCGGGAGATATTTCAAACAGATTGCCCTTCATGCCGAACACCTCCTAATGACATCCAAAATCATCCCCACAGGCATGGTCATCCCGCCGAAGACCCGCGGTCCACCCACTACCTTGGTATTGACTTCCACTGTAGCCTTGATTTCTCCAGCCAACCAACCGACTCGGTTAAATTCCGGGACGATTATCGCTTTGCACCGGCCGGTAAGCGCTTTAATTTCTTCCGTGGGGAATGGGCGGATGCACTTGATTTTCACCAGCCCCACGTCAATTCCTTCGTCTGCCGCCGCATTGATCGCTGCCCGACTCTGCGATACGGCGGTGCCGGAGGCGATGATCAGGATATCCGCCTCAGCGTTTTCGACATCCACCAAGCCTTGTAAATAGTGTTCAATATGCCGACGGGCTCTTTCTGCCGCCGCCATCACCTCTTGCTGCCAGGAGGCGTGGGCCGCGTAACTGATAAAGTTGCTTTTCATAACGAAGGGATCCCGCATCTGCCGGAAGGGCACGTTTTCCATATCCATGACCGGAACAGGGGAACTGTACGGGTCATAAGGAGACAACTTCAGTTCCGCCGGAGTGGTTGAAACTTCGTCCCGGGTATGAGTGACGAAAAATCCGTCGGCGAAAACACCCAACGGGATATGCACCTCGGGCTTTTCAGCGATGACGAAAGCCTTTAAGACCATGTCGTAAAGATCCTGGGCATTTTCGGCGTGGAACATCATCATCCCGGTGTTCAGCATATAGGCCATCTCGATGGTATCGGGCTGAATGGTGAGCGGCGAGTTTACACCCCGGGTGAGATAGGCGCTGACAATCGGCAGGCGGGCGCCGGCCCAGGTGGGAAACATTTCAAAAGCACGCAGGGTTCCCGGCCCACCGGTAGCGGTGAAAACGCGTACCCCGCCCATGGATGCCCCGGCCACCGCCGACATAACCGAAAACTCGTTTTCTGCTCGGAAATAGTCTTTCAGATAACCTTCCGCATAAAGGTCGCCCACCAGGTGCATACTCTCCGACTGGGGGGTAACCGGGTAAGCGATGGCTATGTCTACGTTGGCCCGCTTGATCGCTTCGCCGACAGATTCACTGCCGGTGATAAACAGCTTGGTTCTTTCGCTCTGGAAAAATAGATATTCCGGGTCGACCACTTTTTGC
>DATIKP010000123.1 GCA_035477455.1 Atribacteraceae bacterium | reverse complement strand
GATTTACCCTGAGTCCGCTTCAACTCGCCCGCTATGTCGATCATACCCTGCTACGCCCGGATGCTCCGACCAGCGCCTTTGACCAGCTATGCGAAGAAGCTCTTACCTACGGGTTTTATGCTGTCTGTGTCAATGCCTGTCGGGTGGGATATGTGGCGAAACGCCTGCAGGGAACGGCGGTAAAGATCTGCTCGGTGGTTGGCTTTCCGCTGGGCGCCGTGACTAGTCGCAGCAAGGCTTTCGAGCATACTTCCCTGGGGGGCAATGTTAACCCAACTTTCACATTTATCCGTACCTGTAGCGACGCAGCGACCAGGCGTTCAATCCACCAGGAGGAATTAACATATGAGCACTAGTCATGATCGGTTGCGCGGTAAAACGTGTGTGGTCACCGGAGCGGCGGGAAGCATCGGTCTGGCGATAGCGCAGCATTATGCCCGGATTGGCGCCAAAGTGGCCTTGATCGATAGCCGTCCCGGCGTGGTGGATCGGGCAGAAGATTTGAAAAAGGCCGGGCATGAAGCCACCGGATTTGTGGTCGACATTACCAGGCGGCCCGCGGTATTGGATTGTTTCAGCGAAATTCTGACTTCCATCGGATCCGCGTATGCCCTGGTGAACTGTGCCGGGCTGGTGGACCAGAGACCGCTGGAGGAGGTGACGCCGGAGATTCTCGAGAGAGTCTTTCGAGTCAATGTGTACGGTACCCTGTATTGCATCCAGGGAGTCTTACCGGCCATGAAGAAGCGGAAAGAAGGAAAGATCATCAATTTCTCCTCAAAGTCCGGTAAAACCGGCTCGGCCTTGCTGATCCCCTATTCCGCCGCCAAAGGAGCGGTCATTGCCCTCACTCAGGCTTTGGCTTGCGAGGTGGCTTCCTACAATATCAAGGTGAATTGCCTGTGTCCGGGAATTACCGAGGCTACCGGGGTCTGGAGCGAGGTCAGTAAGGGGTATATTCACAACCTGAATCTTCCGGAACAAGAAGTCGTGAAGCAGTTCACCGAAAAAATTCCCCTGAAACGGTTGGCCCGGATCGACGATATCGTGGATTTTGTCGATTTCCTGACGGTCAAGGGCGAATATTGCACCGGTCAGGCCTTCAACATCTCCGGGGGGAGAGAGATGCACTGAGCGGCCCCGCCCCGCCCCGCCCCGCCTAAAATATTGATGAAATCCTGACCTTACCTCACTTGAAAATCCTCAGATCAACACAGCTACCTCCCGGAGAATTTTGCTCACCCCCCGCCATCGGTCATCTCCTACCGCCCCATAGTCAAATTACTTGTGCCGGAGTAGCCGTAATTTAATTGATCAGTACCTGTCTCGCTCAACCCTACCGCTTGTGGGAATGGGCGCGCATGGCCGGAGAAGTGACCGAGAATTTCTATCCGATATGCCTCCCGTGTTCGTGATAATCCGAGCATCCGCCTTCGCCCCTGACATAAGCCGGATCCGGAAGGCCCACATGGTAATGGCGTAAGTCTGGTGGGAAGGAGTTCCTAAGCTGGGTTCTTTGAGTCAGACCATCCAGTCCGTGTCGGCAAAGCGATGCTAAAGAAATGGTTGGGCAGGTCATGAATATCCTCTCTGGCCGGGACCGTAAGCCTTGTGCCGGGTATCGCCGGGCGTCCGATAGCCGAATTTGCCTGGTCGGACCCAGTCAAAAAAAATTCTCGACCAGATCCTCTCGAAGCGTTGCGCGCCGACCAGGGGTATCGCCAACTATTCGGCAGGGGAGTTCCAGGGTTCACAACCGGAAAATTATGGGAAAATTGCGCTTGCCGGCCTCCGGCAACTGTTGGAACAGGTCAAATCTGAAAGTATAGGCAGGTAAATGTGGTCAAGTCCATTTTTCCCTGTAAAAGTGGATAACCTTTTTCATGCTTTCAGTTCACCTCTCCAAGAGCTTTTGGCTCTGTATCCAGAATAGCCAGTGCTTCTCTCAACCGATCCGGCTAAGCGCTCGCTCCCAGTGAA
>DATIKP010000122.1 GCA_035477455.1 Atribacteraceae bacterium | reverse complement strand
CGGTATGGCTCCCCTTCCGGTAGTCGGACATGTTGTTTCACCTCACCGGGATATGGTACCGGTAGGGGACACTGTTTTCAAGGTGCTCAAAGCTCTTCGCCTAAAGGCGAAGGAATTAGACCTGGCACTTGGAAATTAAAGAAATTGCCGCATGATCCAAACCACTAAAATCCCTCCGAACATGGACAACAACAGATTCCGGGACCGCAGGGCCAAGAGGACCGTCACGCCGGCGGCGATCGCTTCCGCGAAACCGCCTTGGGTGATCCTCGGCACCACAATGGAGATGAGCACCGTTGCGGGGATATAGCAGAACCAAGCTTCCAGACGCCGAGACAGAGGAAAGCGACCGACTAACCAGAAACCCAGGGCCCGGGTGAGGCAGGTGACAGCGACCATGCCGAGGATGATGATAAAAACCCGGCTCTCAATCATCACGGCGGCTCATCATTCCCACGGGGCTACCCGAGAACGCCCCCAGCAGGATATACCATTTACCGGGAAGCAGCCGGGAAAACCAGGGATCAAGCGCGGCACCCATCAGGAGATAGCGGAGGTTCACCACCAGTGTCGTAAAGATGATGGGGAGAACAGGCAGGGGAACCCTCCACATATCGAGAGCTACAAGCTGTGACGAACCAGCGAAAACCAGGCTGCTCATCATGAGAGCCTGGGCGGGGCAAAGCCCCGTTTGGCGGGAGAGGGCCCCGAAGACCACGCCGCAGGCAAAAACACTCCGGGCGATCGGAACGCTTTTCCAGGCGCCGTTTACCAGCCCTGAATGGTGGAATAGATGTTGGTTGAAGGCCTTCCCGATCTCTGAGGCGAACCGGATATCCTCTAGTCAAGCAGGCGGTATTCCCTGCCCTTTACCCTTTTCGGACGCTCGCTGACCCGTCCTTTCAGGTTCACCAATCCCGCTCCGCCCAAAACGATCCCGCCACCGACCAGCGATAACCAAGTCGGCACTTCGCTCAGCCAGAGCCAGGCGATCAGAATAGCCAGGACCGGGGACAGATAGAGAAAGCTGGCCATGCGCGAAGCCGGATACCGGGAAAAAGCCTGAGTCCACAAAACATAGGCCAGAGCGGCGGGGAAAACACCCAGATAAATTACCGCGGCGGTGGATTGGAAAGGAGCCTGGATCAGCGTACGGAAAAATCCGGATAGAAAAGGAGCCATGAACAGGGTCCCCGCCCAAATGATATAGGTGGTGAGCTCAAGGCCGCTGTATTTACACAGGTACGGTTTTTGAAAGACAAAGTACAGACTGGTGGACACCGCGGCGGTAAGGACCAGAAAAGCACCCCGTTCGAATTGGAAGATCCCGCCTTCCCCCAGGGCGATGAGGACCACACCCAGGAAGCTCACGGCTATTCCGGTCCACCCCCACCGGCTCAAACGCTCGCCCAGGAAAAAATGAGCCAGAAGGGCGATGAAAACCGGGCTCGAGGCAATAAGCAGGCTGGCCGATCCGGCGGTGACGGTGAGTTGTCCATAACTCAAAGCGATATGGTAGACGGTGATCCCCAAAAATCCAAGAAGACCGAGAATGGGAATGTCCTTCCGGTCCGGAAGACGGATATCGCCGGTGAGGGAATAGATCCCCAGAACCAATGAGGCCACCAGGAAACGGAAAAAGGCCAGGTGTCCGGGAGGATAGGCAACCAGGGCGGCCCGGATTCCGGCAAAGGCCGAAGACCACATGATGATCGACGCAAAAATCAAGCCCAGAGGCGAAAGCTTCCTCAATTGTTTCAAATTTCGTTTTCCGAGGATATTGCATTGAAAAGGACCGCATTCATGCTTCCTGTCCGGTAACCGGCCAGATCCAGGGTCACATAGCTGTACCCGGCCCGGCGAATTCCTTCGACGATGGATTCACGAATCTTATCGTCCAGAATCCGGAAAAACTCACTCTGATCCACCTCGATACGGGCGACGGCGCCATGGTGACGGACCCGGTAACGGGAAAAACCCATTTCCCGCAGGACTTCTTCCGCCGTTTCCACCTGTCGCAAAAGTTCCGGCGTGATGGAGGTCTCATAGGGTATCCGGCTGGCCAGGCAGGCCTGAGCGGGTTTGTTCCAGTTGGGAAGTTCCAGAGCCAGCGCGAGAGTGCGGATTTCTCCCTTGCTCAAACCAGCCATCAGGAGGGGACTGGGGATATTCAATTCCTGCAGGGCCCGTCTTCCCGGCCGGTAATCTGAAAGATCATCGACATTGCTCCCCTCGACAACCTGCTGAAACCCTCCATCGGCAGCGATCGATACCAGGCGGGAAAAGAGCCCGTGTTTACACCAGTAACAACGATCCCGATCATTGCGCGTTAAACGCGGATCATCCGACTCCGAGGTAACGACCCGCAGAGGCACACCCAAATCTTCGGCCAGCCGCCGGGCCGCTTCCCCTTCCCGAACCGGGTTGAGCGGAGAGTCTTCATAAACGGCGCAGACCTCGCCGGGCAGCACCTCTGAAGCGACCCGCAGGAGGAGGGTGCTGTCCACTCCTCCGGAAAATGCCACCAGGACGCTGTTCCAGGTCGCCAGGATCTCCCGAAGCCTCTGGTATTTTTGAGCGACGATTTCCGGGAGAACAGGAAGAGTCATCCCGTGGTCACCACTTCTTTGCCGATCGTTCAAAGACGCATTACCTCCATTTCCCCTTTGGAAAGAGGCGGGACAATTACGCTGTATTCTTCCTCCCCTCCCGGAACGACCACCACCCGGGGGACTCCGTCCGGAAACCGGGAATAAAAACCGACCAAGCGGGCTGCCGTCGTTTCCTCAGCCTCAGACACCAATCCCCGGGCCAGGGCCAAGGGTCCCTTCTTGCTCGCGGGGTAAAACAGCCAATCATCCGGCCGGGACAGTTCCTGAAGCATGAACCCCTCCTTTTCGTCCCGGGCGACCACCAGCTTCACCCGGTCACTCAGCCGGAAATGCCGGCCCACCTTCAGGAGCCTTACTTCTGCGGGAGTGAGAGAACCCCGGAGCAGAACATCCCGTAATTTATCGCAAAAACGGCGGTCGGTCAATAAACATCCTCCAGCCGGGGGAGGATACTCCGCAAGGCCGATGATACGGGCCAGGTTCATTTGGGGTTTTCGGCTCCGTCCGGAGAATCCGCCCAGACGGTCCCGGTCAATCCAGCCCTGTTCTTCCGGGATGGTGGACGGAAGCAGGCGGGCGGAAAGAGGCCGGAGCAAGAGGCCGGTCAGGCCGCCTTCTTTTTCGATCAAACGAAGCGCCGGTCCATGCTGGGACATCGGGCGTTGGGCAAGCACCTCTCCACTGACGATAAAATCGGCTTCGATTTCGCTCAGTAATGTACGTGCCTTGCGCAACATCATAATCTTGCAGTCCACGCAGGGGTTCAGATTTTTTCCCCACCCAAAGCGGGGGTTCTCGATAATCCCGAGAAATTCATCTTCGATCGATATTTCCCGCAACTCCAAACCGAATTTCCGGCTGAAACTAATCCGGGAATTCCGACTCTCTGCGAGCCCTTTTACGTGTGCGAAACCGGTGACGAAATGGACCAGCGTGACCGCGATACCTTGCCGGGCCACCAGGAGAGCGGCCAGCCGGCTGTCGAGACCGCCGGAAAACAGCGCGACGGCTCTTCGCCCATTCACCGCCTCAATTCTCCCAAATCATAGGGTGTTTCCTGGTAGACATAGTAGTTAAGCCAGTTGACATACAGGAGGTTGGCATGACCCCGCCAACGCACGACCGGTTCCCGGGACGGATCATCGTCGGGATAGTAGTTGCGGGGAACGTCTATCGACAACCCTTTGGCGATGTCCCGTTCATATTCGCTATGCAGGGTCAACGGATCGTATTCCGAGTGACCGGTAACGAATACCTGGCGCTCATCCCGGCTGACCACGATATACACGCCCGCCTCCGCGGACTCGGAAAGAATTTCGAGATCAAGAACCCGCGCGATATCCTCCCGCCGGATCTCGGTATGTCGCGAGTGAGGCGCGAAGAAGACATCGTCAAAACCCCGGAAGAGTCGGACATGCTTCCGGTTTACGGTGTGGGGAAAGGCACCGAACATCTTGGCGGGGAGGGGATATTTGGGTATCCCATAATGGTAATACAGGCCAGCCTGGGCTCCCCAACAGACATGAAACGTGGAAAAAACATTGTGCTTCGACCATTCCATGATCGAACACAATTCATTCCAGTACGTCACTTCCTCAAAGGGGAGATGTTCCACCGGTGCCCCGGTGATCACCAACCCATCAAAGCGCCTTTCCCGAATCTCTTCGAAGGTTTGGTAGAAAGCCAACATATGTTCGGCCGGGGTGTAGCGTCCGGCATAGGATCCGGTCTGAAGCAGGGTGATCTCCACCTGAAGCGGAGAATTACCCAGGAGTCTCAGAAGCTGGGTTTCGGTAACGATTTTGGTGGGCATCAGATTGAGAATGGCGATCTGGAGGGGCCGGATATCCTGATGAAAGGCCCGGTCTTCATCCATGACAAAAATATTTTCATTGACCAGGGTATGCTTCGCCGGGAGACTGTTCGGGATCTTGATCGGCATCCGGGTTCACCTCTCAACTTTTTTCCAGGGCTTGTGCGAGATCGCCGATAATGTCGTCGATATGTTCGATCCCAACGGACAGACGGATGAGGTCCGGCCGGATCCCTCCCTGCAGCTGATCTTCGGGTGTGAGTTGGGAATGGGTGGTAGTCGCCGGATGGATGGCCAAGCTTTTCGCGTCTCCCACATTGGCCAAGTGTGAGAACAACCGGAGAGATTCGATAAACCGTTGACCGGCTTCTTTGCCACCCTTGATCCCGAAGACCACCATCCCCCCGAAGCCTTTATGAAGGTACCGGCTGGCTACCGGATAGGTGGGATCGCCGGTCAATCCGGGATAACGAATCCAGTCGACCCTGGGGTGGTCGATCAAAAACTCGGCAACGGCCTGGGCGTTTTGAGAGTGACGTTCCATGCGCAGAGGCAGGGTTTCGATCCCCTGCAGAAATATCCAGGCGTTATCCGGGGACAGGCAGGCACCGAGATTGCGCAGGGGGACCAGCCGCATCCGCAGAACAAAGGCCACCGGATTAAGCGGGCCCAGGTCCTGGGCAAAGCGGATATCGTGATAGCTCCGGTCCGGTTCGTTGAAGAGGACAAACTTCGGGTCAGTCCAGTCGAAGGTCCCCGAATCGACAACGATCCCTCCTACTCCGGTCCCGTGTCCACCCAGCCACTTGGTCAGTGAATTGACGACGATATCGGCACCGTGTTTGATGCTGCACAGGAGATAAGGCGTGGTAAACGTCCCATCGACAATGAGCGGAAGATGGTGCTTCCGGGCAATCCGGGACACCGCTTCGATATCGGTGAAGTCCAGAGCGGGGTTCCCGATGGTTTCGATAAAAATAGCCCGGGTTTTACCGTTGACGGCCCGGTCGAAGTCCGCCGGTTCTTTGGGGTCCACAAAGCGTGTGGTGATGCCGTACTGGGGGAGGATGTCATTGAACATGGTGAAGGTACCCCCGTAGAGATTGTTCGCCGAGACGATCTCATCACCAAAGCGGGCCAGGTTGATGACTGAATAGAAGATGGCCGCAGTCCCGGAAGCGACCGCCAGGGCGGCCGCTCCTCCCTCCAGAGCGGCCATCCGTTTTTCGAGGACATCGTGCGTGGGGTTCATCAGCCGGGTGTAAATATACCCCAGTTCAGCCAGAGAAAAAAGGTTGGCCGCATGTTCGGTGCTTTTAAAGACATACGAACTGGTCCGAAAGACCGGGACCGCCCGGGAAAGGGTATCGGAATCAATCGTTTGACCGGCGTGAAGCGCCAGGGTTTCGAAGTGCGCTGTGCTTTTCGTCTCTTCGTTCACCGGAATCCTCCTGTTTCTTTTCCAGTTATTCTTCAAACAACCAGGTACTGAGATACCGTTCACCGGAAGACGGAGCGATGGTCACGATCATCTTGCCCCGGTTCTCCTCCCGGCGGGCAACCCGTAAAGCCGCCCAGAGGTTCGCCCCGGTGGAAATACCACCCAGAATGCCTTCTTCCCTGGCCAAGCGGCGGGCCATGATTCCAGCATCCTCATGGCGAACCTGAATAATCTCATTGATTACGGCGGTGTTCAGGACATCCGGTACGAACCCCGCTCCGATACCCTGAATCTTATGAGGACCGGGATTGCCCCCCGAAAGGACCGGGGAATCGGCCGGCTCTACGGCAATAGCTTGAAAAGAAGGCTTGCGGGCTTTGATCACCTCGCTCACACCGGTGATCGTTCCTCCCGTACCGACCCCGGCGACCAGAATATCCACCCTTCCCCCGGTGTCCCGCCAGATCTCCTCCGCCGTGGTCCGACGGTGAATTTCCGGATTGGCCGGATTCTTGAATTGCTGGGGTACGAAAACACCCGGTGTTTGGGCGGCCAGTTCCTCTGCTTTCTCGATCGCGCCCCGCATGCCCTTCGTCCCTTCGGTAAGCACCAAATCCGCCCCGAAAGCCTTGAGCAGTTTGCGCCGCTCGACGCTCATGGTTTCAGGCATGGTCAGGATCAGCCGGTAGCCTCGCTGCGCGCAAACAAACGCCAAGGCGATCCCTGTATTCCCGCTGGTCGGTTCAATGATCACAGTGTCTTTGGTGATCAGTCCCTCCCGCTCGGCGGCCTCGATCATAGCCAGGCCGATCCGATCCTTGACGCTGGCCAGAGGATTGTACATTTCCAGCTTGAGCAGCACGTCCGCTCCACAGCCCTCAGCCAGGTGGTTCACTCGAACCAGAGGCGTGTTACCTACCAATCCAGTAATATTTTCCACGATACCCGGCATGTTGTTCTGTCCTTTCTCAGGTGTATCATCCAATGTAAGGGAGAAGCTTCCAGGCTGAAAATCATCATGAAATCGCCCATTCAAGTTCGCTTGAGATCTTAGATGTTGTAATCGACCGCGGTTTTTTTGAAGCCATACAAACTAACGATGTCCCGTAATGAAAAAGATTGCAATACCTCGGCCATCATCTTACTGACATCCTCCCACGCTTCCCGGGCCAGACATTGGGTGCTCCGAGTACAAGGTTTTCCATCCAGACAATCCACCAGGAAAATACCGCCTTCCAGGGTCTCCACCAGATCTTTCAAGGTAATCGCCCCGGGATCCCGAGCCAGTTGATAGCCACCACCCGCGCCCCTGGTGGAACGGATCAACCCGGCCACCCGTAGCTGAGAAGCGATTTGCCCGAGATATTTCAATGAAATCTCTTCATTCCGGCTGACCTCGGCTAATTGCACCGGTTCGTTCCCATGGCGTTTTATGAGATACATCATGAACCGGAGGCCGTAACGGGTTTTTGTCGATAGTTTCATGACCGGCCAATGACCTGCTTTATCCTCTTTTTTCTCATTGGTCTTCACCTCTCATATACTACTTTACCTATGGATTTGATAAACTATCAGGTTCATGCGGTTTTGTCAAGAGAATCTGAAGCGACGGTCAGACTGTAAGAGAGGTGATGGGCAACTGAACTTGAACTGACCCCGGAAGGCGGCATAAACTCTACAACGGCCGTACCACCCCGCACCAGGTCAACCGAACCTTCAAAAAGATATCGCGAGATTATTGCATTCGTGCTGCCACTGAAACCCCGGTCGATCATTTCCCAGCGGACAGGCACTCCTTTCTCACACCCGGAAAAAATTGAGCGTATATCCAAAGGCAGATGTTTCCATGGTGATAACCTGTTTCCCGTCGATCACCGGAGGCAAGTCGTGGACCATCTCCCCATCCACCGAGGTCCTCATGGCAACCCGGCTGCGGAATCCCGGATCGCGGAAGGTCCACATCCCCAGAGCGTTGAGCTGGAAATTGACATTGTACAAAGCGAAAAAGAGGACAACCAACCCGGCCGCCTTAAGAAAACGCAGAGAAAATCGGGGACTAATAATAACATTAATATACGGAGAGCGCCTTACGAGGTTTCGTGCCCGGAAAAAATGATGAAAACGGAATTCCGCGGCCACTGGAGTTTATTGCAAACTGATCATAGAATAGTACCAGGGTATAATTAGTCCCTCCAGATCTCCAAAGGAAGGAATCGGTATGATAAAACCCGGTGAAGTGCTCGCTCTTGATAATGGCTATGCGTTGGTGAAAATGCAGCGAGGAGCCGGCTGTGGAAAGGACAAATGCCCCTTGAGTGTACCGCTTCTTGACGATTACGGCAAAGCGTCCTTCCAGGTCCGGGCCAAAAACCTCCTGGACGCCGCTCCGGGTGACACGGTCCTGGTGGAAATCGAAGACCGGACGGCCATGATCATTGCCTTCAGTTTATACCTCATGCCCCTCTTGCTGGTATCCAGCGCTTATTTTTCCATTCGGCTGGTAACAGGAAATACGGCGATCATTAGCATTGCGGTCATCGCTTCGTTGGTTGTTGCGGCCTTCGCCCTCAAATGGCTTGATCGAAACATTCAACCACGCTATACCGTTATCGATTTCGTTGACCAAGAATCGATCTGTTCCTCCTGTCCCCTGAGTGCAAAAAATCCGGAAAGCGAGGTAAAAACCCCATGAAAATGGCTTTCTTCGAAACCAAGCCTTTCGAGCAACAATTTCTGGAAAACCACCTGAAAAACCATGAAACAAATTTTTTCGAGGTCCCGCTCACGGACGAAATCCTCGATCAAATCCAGGATGTCGAGGTTCTTTCTCCGTTTATCTATTCCGAGCTAAACCGGCGACGCATCGAAGCGCTTCCCCGTCTCCGCCTGGTCGCTACCCGTTCCACTGGTTTTGACCATATCGATCTCGCCGCCTGCCAGGGAAAAAACATTACCGTAAGCAATGTCCCCCTCTATGGTGAAAACACCGTTGCCGAACATACATTCGCTCTTATTCTGGCGCTTTCCCGAAATATACACCGTTCGTATCTGCGAACGAGTGAGGGCAATTTTTCCATAGACGGCCTTAAGGGTTTCGATCTCGAGGGCAAAGTCCTCGGAGTCGTTGGAACAGGACGGATCGGCGTCCACGTGATCAAAATCGCCCGGGGTTTCGGCATGAGCGTCCTGGCCAATGACGTCAAACCAAACGAAATCCTGGCCGATGTTATGGGGTTCACCTATGTCTCTTTCGAGGACCTGTTGGAACGTTCGGACATCATCAGCTTACACGTCCCGTTGACCTCCGGCACGCGACACCTTATCAATGCCCAGACCCTGCAACGTATGAAGCAGGGCGGCCTCCTCATCAATACCTCCCGAGGCGGCCTGGTGGATACGGAAGCCTTGATCCGCTCTCTCGACGATAAATGGCTTAGAGGAGCGGGTCTGGATGTGCTCGAAGGTGAGGAATTCATCAGGGAAGACCGGGAACTTCTCGCTGATAAAAAAAGCGGGGCAAAAAAATCCTGGCCTTTCGGTGATGTCTCTCTTCTGAGAAGAGAAGACCTGGTCCTTACGCCTCATATCGCCTTTTTCAGCAATGAAGCCCTCCAGCGGATCCTGGACACGACCCTCACCAACATCGAGGCGTTTTTGGAGGGGATACCAAAAAATACGATCCACGGGTAACGGACGATAAACCGAAGTTCCCACCCAATACGACCACACCCATCCCTTCCTATGCCTATCAGGATTTCCAAACCGCTCTCCGGTTGGCTAGGCGTGTGGGGGTCAAATACCAGGAGGCCTGTCCTGCCTTGGTTTCCGGTTTGAAAGAGGAGCTCAAGCCACCCTCAGGCTGGTCTTTTCGCTACTGATCCGGGCGGTGAAACGAGGGAGGAAAGGGGCCTTCACGCTGACCAAGATCGCTTGGCTGGATCGGTTGAAAGAAGCACTGGCTATGCTGGATACAGAGCCAAAAACTCTTGGAGAGGTGAGCTGAAAGAATGAAAAATATTATCCACTTTTACAGGGAAAAATGGACTTGACCGCTAACACAGATTTAATTTCAGGTTGCAAGGGGGTTAAACGGCTATGACAGTGGCAGAGCAGTACCAAGCTGATGTCAATGCCGTTCTGGCAAAGCGTTATGATAACGATGGTGATTACTGGACCACTCCCGACAGGCGGCTGGCCAAGGGAAGCCCGTTTTCCACCCTCGATTGCGTATTAATGCTGTCGGAGTTGGGCATGGCCCCTTCCGAACCTGTATTGAAAGAGGTTGCCGGCCTGATTTTCAGTTTATGGCGGCAAGACGGACGGTTTAAACTTTCACCACAGGGTGCGATCTACCCTTGCCATACCATTAATGCCGCCAGGGTTCTATGCCACTTAGGCTATGCTTCTGATAGCAGGCTCCAAAGAACATTTGATTACCTTTTGGAAACCCGGCACAGTGACGGTGGTTGGCGTTGTAAAAAGTTTTCCTTTGGGAGAGGCCCGGAAACGGAGTTTTCCAATCCCGGTCCAACATTGTCAGCGTTAGATGCTTTCAGATTTACATCTTTCCTAAACCAAGACGAATCTCTTGAAAAAACCGTGGATTTCTTGCTTGGGCATTGGACGACCCGCAAGCCGCTCGGTCCCTGTCATTATGGAATTGGCACCCTATTTCGGCAAGTCGATTATCCTTTCTCCCAATACAACCTTTTTTTCTATGTTTACGTTCTGTCTTTCTATGACCGGGCAAAAAAAGACCGGCGATTTTTGGAGGCGCTTGGAGTTTTAGCATCCAAGTTAATTAATGGGAAGGTTGTAGTGGAAAGGCCTAACCGGAAGTTGGCCGGGTTTACTTTCTGCAAAAAAGGGGAGCCAAGCGATCTGGCAACCAGGCGCTACCATGAGATATTGCAAAACCTTGGTCAAAATTGAAAATGATTAAGCTTTTGGATAGTTGCTTGGTCAATTTGGTTTTTACAATGCATGGTTATGGGTTAGGTTTGCAGGAGGTGTAACTTCGTATGACTTGATAAATAATAGCTGCCGGACCTGCGTCTTGGGGAAACAGACAGGAAAAGACCAAAATTCTAAAAGGGAGGCTGCATCACGAGACCGCTGCAAACCAATTTGTCCATATTATGATTTACTTCTTGGTTCTGGCTCGTCCAGGTTAGGGAATTAAATTATGAGAGTTCGCCCGTAGACATAAAGTTTTGTCATTACGGCCTTCCGGGACTTATGATTCTTTCCACGAGCCATGCATAGGGAATTGTCTCTTTAAGGAGCGGCCGTCGACAACGCTTAGGTTGGATCTGAAGCCGGCCCTGCAGGAAGAAAAATTATAATATTTTGTTCGTTGACGATCCTCTCAAAATTCTGATATAATATGAGCATAAATATTGATACAAGGAGCGTTTGAATATGCCGAACATTAGACCGATTTCTGATTTAAGAAATAACACCAATGACATTTCAGAGTTTTGCCATACATCACGAGAGCCGGTTTTTATTACTAAAAACGGTGTCGGTGATATGGTTGTGATGAGCGTTGAAACCTACGAGCGGCAGCAGGCACTCATAAGCTTGTACATAAAGCTTGCCGAAGCAGAGGAAGAAATCGCAAACGGTGCAGAAGGTGAGGATTTTTTTGAGGTTGCAAAGCAGTTGAGAAGCAGCGTGCATGGGCAAGTATAAAATCAGGATATATTTGCATGCCAAAACGGACTTAAAGGATATTGTCAGCTACCTCAATACACTGTCACCACAGGCTGCAATCAAATACTACGGTTTGATTACAGAAAAAATCAGCAGTCTCTCCGAAATGCCCGAGCGGTGTCCCTTTGTGCGGGATGTCGCTCTGAAGGCTAAAGGCTATCGCTACTTGATTGTAGAAAACTATATAGTGTTCTTTGTTATAAAGTCAGATACAGTGCAGATCCGCCGCATTATTTACGGCAAGCGCAAATATGAATGGCTGTTGTGAGAGATTTTTTCTGCATAGAAGCTACTCTCTTTACCCCTCACCTCTTTTCCCGGTAGACCAGTTGGATGCTCCCAGCCCGGGGTTCTTGCCTGCGCGCGGCGCGCAAGCAGGCCCGGACGGTCAGCCGCTGTTTGGCCGGGGGGGACGGGTCGACTGGGGAAGGATCGGGAAGAGGCGGTTCCCGACAAAGAGCAGGGTAAGGTCCCGAGCCGGGGGGGGGGCGGTGATAAGCCGGCGAGATTCTCTCTTCCCCCG
>DATIKP010000121.1 GCA_035477455.1 Atribacteraceae bacterium | reverse complement strand
AACGCCGCCCGCCGTGGCATCCTGATCAAAGGCGGAAGAAGCTTGGAGGCGACCGGGCGGGTAAATGCGGCAGTGTTTGATAAGACCGGGACTCTTACCTATGGCAAACCTCGGGTGACCACGATCAGGAGTTTCAGTGAGAAGAGCGAGCAAGATGTTCTGACCCGAGCAGCTTTGGCCGAGAAATTCTCCGAGCATCCGCTGGCAAAGGCCATCATCCATAAAGCCCAGGAGCTTGGGATTAGCGTTCCTGACCCGAGCGAGTTCAAGGTCATCTTAGGCCGAGGGGTAGTAGCTCGTACCAGCGAGCAAGAGGTGATCCTGGGCAACAGGAAGCTGTTAATCGACCGTCGGATAAAGTTACCCCCAGAAGCAGAAGAATTTCTGGTCCTCAGGGAATCGAAAGGTGAGACCTGTCTGCTGCTTGCCGAGGACGAGCGCTTTTTGGGGGTGATTAGCATTGCCGACGTTTTGCGGGAGGGAACACGCCAGGCGATCGCTGCCATGAGAGAATCCGGTGTGAAGAAAATAATGATGCTCACCGGCGATAATAACCGCACTGCTGAGGCTATCGCCTCGCTGGCTGGGATCGTCGAGTTTGCCGCCGACCAGTTGCCGGAAGACAAGGTAAACACGGTCAAACGGTTGAAAGAGCAGTATAAAGTCGCTGTCATTGGAGACGGAATCAACGATGCCCCTGCTCTGGCCACCGCCGATGTCGGCATTGCGATGGGAGCAATCGGAAGCGACACCGCCATCGAGGCGGCGGACATTGCTCTGCTGGCTGATGATCTGACCCAGGTCGCCCAGGCGGTCCGTCTCAGCCGGAGAGCCCTGCGGACTATCACTGTGAATATTTTCCTCTTCTCGCTGGGACTTAATGCTGTGGGAATGTACCTGGCCATCGGTGGGTTGGTGGGTCCGGTGATGGCAGCGGTATTGCACAACGTCGCCTCAGTCCTAGTGGTGCTAAACTCGGCGCGGTTGATACGATATAGATAGAGAAAAGGAGGACTTAACCAGCCGCATGTAAGTAATATCAATACCCCGGACGTGATTGGGGTGGACCGGTTTAACACCTCCAAGCAAGTAAGGGAATACCTGGTGTTCCAGCCTACATTTACTCAAGTTTGGCCTGGGGTAATCCCGATTGTTCCCATTTCACGCATGTGCCGCCAGACTGCTTTCCAGTTGATGCAGGGGCTATCCCGGTACAGCTGGGCGGTTATTCTCCCGGACCCGTAAAAGGGGTGTTGCGCATAGATCTCGTCAATACGGTGTTTAATAGCAATTTCCTCCGGTGACGGCTTCACCGGCTTATAATGCAACTGGAACGGTTAACCTTCAGCAATTCGGCTTGGGTTTTTATAGGTACGTCGGTGCTTTCCCAATCGACAAGAGCTATACGTTCATTACGTATCAGTTCAGAGGCCAGATTTTTTTCAACCAGTTGAGCTACGTGGTCAGTCGGCCAACTTCCGCATAGAGGTCTTGTAGTTGTCTTTCATAACCGTTCTTCATGGCATCCAGGTCCTGCGCTCATCGGCAAAAAACTGCGGTAGATTTTCAAGGGCGTGTTTTTTCCAACGATACAGCTAGGTGGTATGTATCCCATATTCCGAGGAAATTTTCGAGAGTGATTTTTCCTTCCTGAGAATTTTCAGCACGATTTTGACTTTGAAATCAGCAGGATGATTTTTACATATGGACATTTGATTCTTAAGATTCCCTGTTTTCGTGTTTAGTTTCTTGGGCCCATTATATTCATCCCATAGAGATTCCAAATAAGTTTGACAAACCATCCGCATCCCAACGGGTCCAAGATCTTTTACCGTTACCTCTATGGGTTAAAAAGATATCCCGCTGTAGTGATTGGTAAAACCTGGATTTCTGTAGGCATAATTCTTCCATGAGCGCCACCCCTTGATTGACTTTATTTCAAACCTTCGGGTATCATGAGTCGAAGGCCAAGGACTGGACAAAGATGGAGAACAAGATAAAGACTGCAGAGGATGGGTGGTTGGGATCCTTACTCATTGTTGATCACTGTTCACCCATTACTGTCCTGTTTACAAGGAGTGAAGACGATGGGCAAAACCATTTCGGAAAAAATCTTCAGCGAGAAAACCGGTCGATCGGTCACGGCCGGTGACTTGGTCATTGCGGATATAGATATGGCCATGGGTCAGGATGGTACCACCCCATTGGCCATTCGTTCCTTTCAGGAAATGAATGGGCAAGGGGTATTTGATCCGAAGAAAATTGCCCTGGTTATCGATCATAATGCTCCGAGCCCTTTGGAAGCGGTTTCAGAACTGCACGATCAGATACGACATTTTGCGGATAAGTATGGTCTGCGCATCTTTGACGCGGGTTGTGGAATCTGTCATGAATTGATGGTTTCTGAAGGACTGGTGGTTCCCGGAGACCTGGTGATCGGGGCGGATTCTCATACCTGTACCTACGGGGCACTGGGTGCCTTCTCCACCGGGGTGGGGAGCTCGGAACTTGCCGCGGTGATGATTGCCGGCAAGCTCTGGTTCAAAGTACCGGAGTCTATTCGGGTCATCCTGGAGGGGCGATTACCGAAAGGGGTCTACTCTAAAGACGTGGCGCTGGCCTTGGCTGCGGAAATCGGAGCCGATGGCGCGAACTATCAGGCTTTGGAGTATTCCGGGCCGGTCGTCGATGCTCTGAGCGTCGAAGAACGACTGACTCTGACGAACATGGCGGTTGAGATGGGAGCCAAGGCCGGTCTCATGGCCCCGGACGAAAAGACCCGGCAATGGTTGTCCAGCCGGATCAACAAACCCTGTCGGCTGATTGCCCCGGATCCCGACGCCGTCTACGCGCGGGAAGTAAGACTTGATTGCTCCCGACTGACTCCCCGGGTGGCTCTCCCGCACCAGGTGGATACCGTGGTTCCAATTGAAGAAGTTGGAGAGGTGCCCATCCGCCAGGCTTTTCTCGGCACCTGCACCAACGGCCGGACGGTTGACTTCCAAGTAGCCGCCTCGATCCTGTATGGCCGCAGCGTTCATCCATCAGTGCGACTGATTGCCGCTCCGGCTTCCCGGGCGGTGTTTCTTGAGGCGGTCCGTAAGGGATGGGCGGAGACGATTGTCCAGGCCGGCGGTATGTTGGTAACTCCCGGTTGTGGTCCCTGCGTGGGGACTCATCAAGGTGTTCCAGGCGACGGCTGGAACGTGATTTCCACGGCCAACCGGAATTTCAAAGGGCGCATGGGAAACAATAAGGCCTTCATTTATCTCGCTTCACCGGCCACGGTCGCCGTTTCAGCAATTACCGGCCGGATTACCGATCCTCGCGGGTTTTTAGCGTAGACATAGTTGGGGTGATGAGCATGGAATTGCGTGGCAAGGCGCACACGTTCGGTGACGATATCAACACGGATTATATCATCTCCGGTAAATACAAATTTAGAACCCTGGACATGAACGAACTGGGTAAACACGTCATGGAGGATTTGGATCCGGATTTTTCCTCGAAGGTCCGGCCGGGTGATTTTCTGGTCGCTGGGAAAAATTTCGGTTGTGGGTCCTCCCGTGAACAGGCTCCCCGGGCACTGTTGGCCAGCGGCATTCGGGCCGTCCTGGCTCGTTCTTTTGCCCGGATATTTTTTCGGAATGCCATAAACTGTGGGCTGGCGGTCATAGAATGCGATACTTCCCGTATCGAATCGGGCGATGAACTGGTGATCGACTTCAGCAGTGGAGAGGTGAGCGATCTATCTAACGGTGAGATTGTCGTTGCCCGGCCTTTACCTACGATTATGATCCGGATTCTTGAAGAAGGGGGACTGATTCCGTATTTCAAAAAATACGGTACGTTTCAGGAGGTTTAAAAGCGTGCGCATGTGGGAAACGCTGAGGGAAAAGGATCCGGAAATCTTCGAATGGGTGTGGAAAGAACTTGAGCGGGAACGAAATAATCTTGAGTTAATTGCCTCGGAAAATTTTACGAGCATCCCGGTCATGGAAGCCCAGGGCACCGTACTCACTAACAAGTATGCGGAAGGATATCCATCCCGGCGGTATTATGGCGGGTGTGAGCATGTCGACCAGCTGGAACTGCTGGCTATAGCCCGGGCCCGGGCGCTTTTTAATGCCGACCATGTCAATGTCCAACCGCATTCTGGCTCACAGGCCAATATGGCCGTTTATATGGCGGTACTCAAGCCCGGGGATAGCGCAATGGGTATGGACCTTTCCCACGGTGGTCACCTGACTCACGGCAGCCGGGTGAACTTTTCCGGTTTGTTGTATCGGTTTTTTCCCTACGGAGTGGATGCCGAGAGTGAACAGATCGACTACCGGGCCTTGGAACAGCGGGCTTTGGAGATCCGGCCCAGGATGATCGTGGCCGGCGCCAGCGCCTATCCGCGTTTGATCGACTTTACCCGTTTACGCACCATTTGTGACCAAGTGGGAAGTTATCTTATGGTGGACATGGCCCATATTGCTGGCTTGGTGGCGACCGGCCTTCACCCCAGTCCGGTGCCCTATGCGGATTTTATCACCACAACAACGCACAAAACCCTGCGTGGACCGCGTGGGGGTATGATTCTGTGTAAACGGGAACACGCCGCGCTCATCAACAAGACGATCTTTCCCGGTATACAGGGAGGACCGCTGATGCATGCCATCGCTGCTAAGGCAGTGGCTTTTCGGGAGGCGCTCGAACCGTCGTTTGCCGCCTACCAGCAACAGGTGGTGAAAAACGCCCGGGCTCTCTCTTCGGCTTTGCAGACCAAGGGTTTTCGCCTGGTTTCCGGCGGGACGGATACCCATCTGATGCTAGTGGATCTTCGGAATAACCGAACGACTGGGCGGGAAGCCGAAAAATTGCTGGATCTGGTGGGTATCACTGTCAATAAAAACGCGATTCCCTTCGATCCGGAGAAACCGACGATCACCAGCGGAATCCGCCTGGGGACACCGGCCTGTACCACCCGGGGCATGGGAGAAGACCAGATGAAGATCATTGCGGGGCTGATCGAGTCGACTATTCGGGGAAAGGATGAACCGGAACTCCTCCGCAGGGTCAGAGACCGGGTTCTTGAGCTATGCCATGACTTTCCTCTCTATCCTGAGATTGAATCCCCGGAATAAGCTGGTTGAAGACTGGTTGACACGCATAGTGATTATGGTGGATTTATCGAGTAGTGAGATTCATGTTGGGAGGATGAAATCATGAGAGAACAAGTGGAAAAAGCCCTGGAGAAAGTCCGGGGATTCCTGCAAAACGACGGTGGAGACGTTGAGTTGGTTGCCATCGAAAACGGGGTGGTCAAAGTTCGCTTGAAGGGAATGTGCAGTTCATGTCCGATGTCCATGATCACCATGAAAGATGGAATCGAACGGGTGGTCAAAGAGGAAGTGCCGGGGGTCAAATCAGTCGAGCAGGTGTGTTGAAGATTAAGCCCGGGGGCGTCAGCCTCCCGGGCTTAATCTCGTTAAGGACATTGGACCATTCATCCGGTGATTTGTTCCACCCGGTATCCGGCTTCTCGTAAAAGCTTGACCAATCCTCTTTCTCCGGAGAGGTGCCCCGCCCCGATAATCACGAAGTAGGTTTTTCCATCCCCCTCAGTCAAAAACGATTCGATTCGGCGGGCCATATTCTGGCTCCGCTCGTTCCAGAACCGTTCATTGTATCCGGGGATGTGTGCGGTCAGGGCCTTGAGGTTTTCAGAAAACGTCTGAAAGACCTCCCAGTTACCGCTGATCCAAAGCTCATGCAAGAGTTCTAGATCTTCGGCGATCCTTTCGCTGTCGGCTTCTCCTGGATAGGGATCAATGGCGGAAAGGAGAAATTGTTCCTGCACCTCGCCGGAAAAGCCCTCGAACAGGTCGATCTGGTACGAGAACCCTTCCAGTTCGATGATCTGTTTCTCTCCGGATTGAGCGAGAAAGTACATTTCAATTCCGTGGATCGCCTCGAAGGAAGCATCGGTCGCCTCCAGGGTGGAAAGAATCAAGGCCAGGAGCCAGGGCTTGACGAACTGATAGTCCGTGACTGCATGGCCGTAAGCGGACAGGCGTCCCGCGAGCCGCCGGTAGGTGGTATCGCTCAATACGTCGGCCAGGGTAATTCCGTCGTGGAAGAAGCCCCGCTCCAT
>DATIKP010000120.1 GCA_035477455.1 Atribacteraceae bacterium | reverse complement strand
CGCTGACCCGCCGTTCTCTAAAGATCATCTTCCAACTACTGGAATCGCTGACCCGCCGTTTTGACTACCAATCCCCGCGGGGGTCCACCACTCCGGAAGAAAGCACGTCCTGGCAGGAAGTCCTGGAATTTTTCGGTACATCCTATCTCAGGAAGACCAATTCCTGAAGTCCCTGCTAAAAACTTCAGGAAACGATCCGGTAGGGTAGCGCCGCACCATCTGGAATAGTTTCGATATATTTCCGCCGAAAGTCCTTATCCTGCATCCGACAACGCTGAGAATGACGGCGATAGGCCGGATGGGAAAGCAGGGTGTCCCACAATTCTTGAACCGATGACTCCCGAATGTTTCCAAAGGACAATGGGGTGAAGTCACAAGGGGTGAGATCTCCCTGTGAAGTTATATGGAGTTGGAAATTGGCGGCCAGACAACCTATCACCCGGGAAAACCCCCGCCCGCTGTTGGTCCAGCTCTGGGTCACCGCCCGCAGCCTCCCCCGGTACCGGCGGTTGACCGTCCTCATGTCCGCCAGGAGTCGGCGCCGGGAAGCCCGATCCAGAAAAAGATCAGAGCTTCCCAACAACCCACCGATTTCTATGGCATCAAAGACCGTGACTTCCTGTGCTCCCCACCCGGCAACCAGTTCGGCAATTTCCAACAAAAAAGGCCCCTGAACCCGGCTGCGGGTCGCATAGGTGGACACCCCCACCAAAAGACCGGCCCGGTGGGCCTCCTTGACTCCCCGCTCTACGGCCGAAAACGCCTCTTCCGACCCACGCAGCCGGTTGTGTTCCGCCGGGTTGGGGGAATCAAGACTAACCTGGATCCCATAGATGCCGGCTTCCCGTAATTCAGCGATCCGCTCGGCGGTCAGATCCCGGGCATTGGTGAAGACCTGCGAAACAGCCATTCCCCCGGGCACGGAAGCGACCAGTCGAGTCAGGTCCTTGCGCAGCATTGGTTCTCCACCGGTAAAGGTGATGTTGGTAACCCCGAGCTCCAAACACTCGGCAATAACCCGCTGGATCTCTTCGGTGGTCATGACCGGCCGGTCGGTTCGGCGTCCGGCCGCACTGCAATGCACACACCGGTACTGGCACTGATCGGTTATCCCAAGAGTGGCAGCCATGGGAATCCGCCTTTTATAAACGACGGTAGAGAGAAAAGTCTCGAACATACGTTCATGGGCGGCACTGGGTATGGGAGGAAGATACAACGAATAAACATTTCCTCCCCCTCTGTTTCCTAAGATTCCGAGGGATGAGTGGAAAGCAAAGTATCGTTTAATGACGAAGCGAACCCAAGGGGAAGCCTTCCCGCGTATCCGGGTTCTCACTCCTTTACCTCGGGCTTCAACTGAAACCGTCAGATTGCTCAGTTCGGGAATCCGGCTAAAACGATAAATACGGTGTGAACCGGCCTGATCCATCGCTACTCCATTCCTTTTCTGGGGATTGACGTCAAATGATTGAACATTAAGCGCTCCGGGGAGAGCGATCGAAACGAGCTTCCGGCAAAAAAAGGATCGACCAAGATCCCGGTATACAAGCCTCAGTATACGACGTGGCGAAAGAAGGGTCAATAAAAATTTATTGCTTCTTTCCTGAATATGGTGATTAACTTCCTCTGTGAATAAAGCTGTGATGGGTGAAAATCCTAACGTATTTTATCCCATTCTCTATTTGATTTTGCTGCAAAAACTCATTTCACCGAGGCCCCGTTGCTATCAGCAACGCCTCATCTCCTTGCACTGGAACCAGGGATGCGTTACAGGTGATCGCTTTCATCGTCTGCCCGCATGCTATAATGGAATATCCACCCCATTGAGCATTGCCCTGAACCTCCCGAAAAACATAAAGAGGTGAATCTGTATCGCCCAAAACTCCCACCATCTGGCACCGTCTGTGGAAACTACCGTTTTTTTGGAAGAAACTCCTGTTGTCCTGGAACCAACCGGCGCCTTGTCCCTGATCAAGGAAAACTTGTTTCTTCACCTCCCCCCGATCCTGCCGTTCCCGAAAAGCCGGGCATGATGGGCAATATGGATATGGAGACGATGGGACGGCAGCATATGGAAAAAATGCGGGGTATGACGAGGGTTGACCGGGAAAGATTGCCCAGAGATGAGTACGTCCAAGCGCTCATCCTTTTTAAAATGCTCTATGTTCTGAGCTCGGAACCGGTTACACCCCCAAGAGACAGCCTGATGATAAACCAGCCGGAAGGCATGGATAGGCCGGGACAAGCAGGAAATGATACTCCTGATTCGATGGATAGCCGGACTGAATGAATCGAAAAGATCCTAAACGAACTGTTACTCCTCAATCAGCGGATTCCGGAAGTCTTCGAACGACAACCATAAAAATGGTCCGGGTTGCTCAATTGTTGTCTCAACCGCAGCAGACCTTTGTCCTTTGAACTTTTACCAACCGGCTTAGCCTTGAGGAAGACAACCCACCCTTTGTGGACGCCTCGTTTTAATTGAGGGAGAGCTATTTGGAGAATAGCGGATTCGGGGTCTTCGGTGACATTCCCCCGAGTCATGAATGGCTCCATAGAAACCTGGCGCGCCTGGAGGGAGTCGAACCCCCAACCAACGGATCCGAAGTCCGCCACTCTGTCCAATTGAGCTACAGGCGCGCACTATCTTTAGAGCCTTTATTGTATCATCTTCATCGGTTGCGTTCAATCGATCGCAGTCGCTCTTCCAGCCCAGGCCGGATAAGCAGCCAAGAATGGCAATCCGAAGATATCTTTGAACAGATCAAGCATGGCTACCCCCCCCCTCTCTCTTTTTTTGCCCGGAATTCGTTTGACTTCACTGTCAAGACGCGTTCTCACGCAAACAGCAGCGGCATCTCTACGGCGGCCAAAGATCGGGAGAATCTTCCTCGCCTTATACATTTTTCTGACTGACCTCTGAAAACCCTTATGGATCATCAACCCGGTGGAATACACTTGGTCACCGAGACTGCAGGACCAGTAAAACCTGGGCCTGTGAGTCCCCTGTCTGCCAACAGGCAAGCGGGTAACAGCGCTCAAAAGCGCGACACTTATCTCCCACTTGAGATATACTAAAGGGGATAATTCGGCTCACAGTGTAACCAGCTTACCGAAAGCAGGCCGTTTGGCGAGGAGGACCTCGCGGGTTTCCCGGGGAATAAATCCGGGGCCGGTATGGCTCTAAAAAGGGGTGGTGCGCCCGAAAGGATTCGAACCTTCAACCTACGGCTCCGGAGGCCGCCACTCTATCCGATTGAGCTACGGGCGCACGATGAACGAGATACCGCAGGTAAGCATTATTATATCCGTTTTTTCCGGTGATGCAAGACCTGCATTTAACAGACCTGGGTCGGGTGTCTCAAGGTCTTTTTGAGGAAATCGATTCTTTTTGCGGGGAGGGAGCACAATGAACGGTAATCGGCTGACCCTGTTCAGTTTGTTTGGTTTCGCCATCCGAATCGACTTGAGTTGGATCATCATACTTTTTTTAGTCATCTGGTCTCTGGGCATGGGTGTATTCCCCAACTACTTCGAGGGACTGCCCACCGCAGTCTACTGGTGGATGGGAGTGATCGGGGCCCTGGGCTTATTTTTCTCAATTATTTCTCACGAGTTGTCCCACTCACTGGTCGCCCGAAAGTTTGGACTGGTTATCAAGGGGATCACCCTGTTCATTTTCGGCGGCGTGGCGGAAATGGAGGAAGAACCGCCCAGTGCCCGGGCGGAATTTTACATGGCCCTCGCCGGACCGGTGTCCAGTTTAATCCTGGGAATGTTTTTCTATGGATTGTTTTTGATCGGCGGCAGGATCGAGTGGCCCCGTCCGGTTCTGGGCATTCTCTGGTACTTGGGGACCATCAATTTTGTCCTGGCCGGATTCAACTTAATCCCCGCTTTTCCCCTTGACGGCGGGCGTATCCTCCGGTCCGCTCTGTGGTCCTGGAAAGGAAGTCTTACCTGGGCCACCCGGGTCTCATCGCGAACCGGTACCTATTTCGGTATCTTTCTCATTGCCCTGGGGATATTGAATTTTCTTCGCGGAGCCTTGATTTCAGGCATCTGGCTCTTTTTGATCGGTATGTTCATTCAAAACGCTTCCCAGTCTTCTTTGCAACGGACCCTGATGACGAAGGCCCTGGAGGGCGAGAAAGTCCGCCGCTTTATGAAGCCAGACCCTATGACCGTTCCCTCAAACCTCACCATTGCCGAATTCGTCGAAGATTACGTTTACCGTTACCATTACAAAATGTTTCCCGTTGTGGATCAGGATAAACTCATCGGGTGTGCGAACACCCGGGATATCAAGGAACTCCCCCGTGAGAAGTGGAGCGAGCATGAACTCAAAGACTTAATCAAAAACTGTTCTTTGGACAACACCATTTCGCCTGAAGCGGACGCCACCCAGGCATTGTCCAGGATTAGTAAATCGGGAAACAGTCGCTTGCTGGTAGTCGAGGACGGAAAACTGGTGGGGGTGATCACCCTGAAGGATCTTTTGAATTTTTTCTCCCTGAAGATGGAACTGGAAGGTGAAGATCGGCGGAGGTGAAGATCAGAACCCTTCAAACAACCGATAAGCCAGAACCTCCGGTAGACCAGCCTGGAGAATTTTGCTCGCTGCTTGTTGCTGATCATAATCGACCCGAACTACTCGTACTGTCTTGCGCTCCGTATCCAGTAGGCCGAAAGAAGCCTGGGGATTCCCATCCCGGGGCTGTCCGACGCTCCCACAATTGATCAAATAACGCCTGTCTTCTTCCAGATGAATCTCCCCTCCCTGGTTCAACTGTTTATGAGTCAAACGATTCCTTTCCAGAACATAGGCCTCGGCCACGTGGGTATGCCCGTAAAAGCACAGCGAAAAATCATGGCTGGTGAATATCCGACCGGCAACGGACCGATTGGAGATGTATTCTTCCAGAGGATTCCGGGGACTTCCGTGCACCCATAGCGCTCCCAGGCGGTCGATGTATTGGGGTAGGTACTCCAGAAAGGACAACAAAGAGGAAGATATCTGTTGCCGAGTCCACTCTACAGCCCGGCGGGCCTGCGGGCTGAACCAGGATAGAGGGAGCGCACCGGTACACGCGGCATCGTGATTGCCTAAAAGACAGGTGCTGTGTCTCCGGATCACCCAAGCCAGGCACAACGCCGGATCCGCTCCATAGCCTATCACGTCACCCAGAACAAATATTTCATCGACCCCATCCAACCAGGGATCGATTGCTGCCAGAGCTTCAGAGTTGCTATGGATGTCTGAAAGAAGAGCAACCTGCAAGGCTATTTCCGGGATAATGATTTGAAAACCGGATCCCAGATAGACCGGACTACTTCGAACGACCTTTAATACGCATGATGCTCACCACTTGTGAACGAGCCAGTTCTTCTAACTTGAGGTTGATGTACTTGATGGTTTCTTTGAGATTGGGAATCAAGACGTATTCCAAAGCATTCACCCGCCGCCGGGTTTTTTCGATTTCCACGGCCATCAGTTCAATGATCTTCTCCGCCTCGGCCAACTTGATCAAGCGAGCAAGCACATTGAAAAAAGAATGAAACGCCGCATCGATTTCCGCCGGGGTATTGACTAAGCCATAGGTATAGGGATCTCCCTCCACTTTGACTTCGAAATGAGGAATACGGATCCCGGTCACGTGTTTAATCCCCACTTTCAATTCAATCTTTTGGCGGGAGACCACGGTGATGAGTTCCTTATCCGCTTCGGTCAGCATAAGCGAGGCCTTGTTCTGCGCCTCGAAGGCTTTGAGGATTTCCCTTTCGACTTCGGTCCGTAGGTGACGGTTCTCCCGGACGATGCGGACAAAATTCTGAATCAGAGCATCCAGCTTATCCTTGAGAAGCTTGTGACCCCGCCTGGCCATGGCCAGGCGGGTCTTGAGTTTCATTAACTCCATTCGGTTGGGATTGACGTTCAATCTCACGCCGAACCCCCCTCCCTTGCGGTGGCCACTGTTTCCTCTTTTTTATAGTAGCGATCCAGGTATTCGTCCCGGATTCGCTTCAATTCCTCCCGGGGAATCATACGTAAGAGTTCCCATCCAATGGTAAGTGTTTCCTCAATAGTTCGGTTTTCGTATTCGCCCTGGGAGATAAAGCGGAATTCGAACGCCTGGGAAAATTTCATAAAGAGCTGATCGAGATCCGTTAATGACGCCTCTCCCAGGATCGTGGCCAGTTCAGCGGCCTCTCGCCCGCGGGCATAGGCCGCAAACAATTGGTTGGCGACATCGGGATGGTCCTCGCGAGTCTTGCCTTTTCCGATTCCCTTGTCCCTTAAGCGGGACAGGGACGGCAATACATCGATCGGAGGATAGAGGTTTTTTCGGAAGAGTTGGCGGCTGACGATGATCTGCCCTTCCGTGATATATCCGGTAAGATCGGGAATAGGATGAGTCTTGTCGTCCTCAGGCATGGTGAGAATAGGTATCTGGGTTATCGACCCTCTCTTTCCCCGGATCCGTCCGGCGCGCTCATACATCGTGGCGAGGTCGGTATATAAATAACCGGGGTAGCCACGGCGGCCCGGGATCTCCCTCCGGGCGGCGGAAATTTCCCGTAGAGCCTCACAGTAGTTGGTCATATCCGTGAGCACCACCAGGACCTGCATATCCAGCTCGAAGGCTAAATACTCAGCTGCGGTCAAAGCCAAGCGCGGAGTGATGATCCTCTCGACCGCCGGATCACTGGCCAGATTGATGAACAGGATCGAACGTTCAATGGCTCCAGTGTTCCGCAGTTCCGAAATAAAATAATTAGCTTCATCAAAGGTAATCCCCAAGGCACCGAAGACCACCGCGAATCTCTCTTCCTCCTTCAGGACCCTGGCCTGTCGGGCGATCTGGGAAGCCAGCCGGGCATGAGGAAGGCCGGATCCGGAAAAAATTGGCAACTTTTGGCCGCGCACCAAAGTATTCAATCCGTCAATCGCCGAAACCCCAGTCTGAATAAAGTCGATGGGGTAGTCCCGGGCTACCGGGTTCATGGGGTTTCCATTGATATCCAATCGGGCTTCGGGAACAATTTCTGGCCCGTCGTCGATGGGGATGCCCGATCCGGAAAAGACCCGGCCCAAAATATCCGGGGAAACCGGGAGTTCCATAACTCGTCCCAGAAACTTCACACGGGTCTCGCCGATGCCAATACCTTCCGTACCTTCGAAGACCTGGACAAGCGCCTTCCCTTCGCTGGTCATCAAGACCTGGCCCCGACGGCGCTTTCCACCGGCCAATTCGATATCCACAATTTCCATGTACCGGGAGTCTTCCACCTGCTCGATGGTGAGAAGCGGTCCGGCAATCTCCGAAACCGTCATGTATTCTTTATACATTGCTTTCTACCTCACCCCTGGTCTTGGAATTCATCTGTTCCCGCACATCACCGATCAGGTTCTCGATTTTATTCAGATCTTCTTCCGGAATATACTTGGCCCGCCCTATCCGTTCACGGACCGGCAACAAAAGCAGATTGCGTAAGACAAGACCTTTTTCAAGCCCTTTCAAGCCTTCCTGGTAGTAAACGAGGATAGATTTCAGAATCAGGGACTGCTTGCGAAGGGATGAAAAAGTGTCCAGTTCATGGAAAGCACTTTGCTGGAGAAAATCCTCCCGGACCATCCGGGCCACTTCCAGTACGAAGCGTTCCCGGAAGGACAACGATTCGACACCGACCAACCGGACGATTTCCTCGAGTTCGGCTTCCTGCTGGAGAATCCGCAGGGCTTCCGCCCGATCCTCGCTGAATTCAGGAGATACATGTTTTTTCCAGTATTCCTCGAGACCCTGAACGTACAAAGAATAGCTGATCAGCCAGTTGATAGCCGGAAAATGCCTTTTATAGGCCAGTTTATCTTCGAGGCCCCAGTAAACCTGGACCACTCGCAATGTATTCTGAGTCACCGGCTCGGAGAGGTCGCCCCCGGGGGGAGAGACCGCCCCGATAACACTCAGTGAACCAATCCGGTGGTCACGCCCCAAGCATTCCACTTTTCCCGCCCGTTCATAGAAACTGGCGATCCGGGTTCCCAAATAGGCCGGAAATCCTTCGTCGCCGGGCATTTCTTCCAGCCGTCCCGAAATTTCCCGCATGGCCTCTGCCCATCGTGAAGTGGAATCGGCCATCAGGGCGACATTGTATCCCATATCCCGGTAGTACTCAGCAATGGTGATCCCGGTATAGACCGAGGCTTCCCGGGCGGCCACCGGCATATTCGAGGTATTAGCGATTAAAACCGTCCGCTTCATCAGGGGTTCCCCGGTATTGGGGTCGATCAACTTGGGAAATTCCATGAGTACATCAGTCATTTCGTTTCCCCGTTCACCGCATCCAATGAACACGATGATTTCAGCGTTTGACCACTTAGCCAACTGGTGCTGAACGACGGTCTTCCCGCTTCCGAAGGGTCCCGGAATACAGGCCGCTCCACCCTTGGCGATCGGGAAGAGAGTATCGATGACTCTTTGTCCGGTAATCAAGGGTTCGCTCAGGCTGACTTTTTTCCGGTAGGGCCTTGTCGTACGAACCGGCCAACGCTGCATCATGCTCACCGGGACGTCTCCGTCTGATTCCGTTTGGATGACCACGATCGTATCCTCTACGGTGTACGAACCCTCCTGCACCGAAATGACTTTTCCCTGAACACCGGGGGGAACCATAACCCGGCAGGATATGGTCGTCGATTCCTGAACCTCACCGAGCAAGTCCCCCGCTTCAACTTCGTCCCCTTTTTTGACCAACGGGTGGAAATCCCACTTTTTTTCCCGATCCAGCGCCGGAACATCGATTCCCCGGGCTATGAAATCCCCCGACTCGTTCCGGATCACTTCCAGCGGACGCTGGGTTCCATCGAAGATCTGTCCGATCAGTCCAGGACCAAGTTCGACGCTCAGTGGTTCATAGGTGGATTCGACCGGTTCACGAGGTCGCAACCCCGCCGTTTCCTCATAAACCTGGATGGTCGTGTTCTCCCGCGCTATTTCAATGATCTCCCCGAAGAGCTTCTTTTCCCCGACTTTGACCATGTCGAACATTTTGGATCCCCGTAACCGCCTGGCCACAACTACCGGACCGTTAACCGAATGTACGACTCCCCTGGTTATATTTTCATCCATCGGCATCATCTCTCTCCCTAAAGCAGGATATCGCTTCCTATGGCTATTTCGACGAGTTTCCTCACGTATTCCCCACCTTTCCCGGCTTCAGGCCCACGGGTTGGGATACCCAGAACAACGGGAAGCGCCTCTCCTTTCAGATCCTCAAAATGGCTCTTAACTATACTGTAATATTTCCATTCGACGATAATCAGGGCGTAATCCATTTTCCGCAATGCAGGGAGAGCGTCCCGCAATTGCTCAGGGGAGTTGGTTAGATAGTTATCAAAACCCATTCCCCGAAAACATAGCGCATTTTCCTCGCCCCCTACAAAAGCCAGTTTAGTGTTACGTTCACTCATAATAGCTCTCCCGCAATTTCCGCTTCAATTCCGCTTCTCCGATTCCGAAAAACTTCCCTTCCAAAAGGATGCGCAGGTTTCTGGTATCGGTACAACGGGCGTAGAGATAACCGAATACCGGCTCCGGTCCAAACGCGGCCATCCGATAGGCACGGATGAACCGTATCAGATAATTGTCCATCGACCGCTCCAATTCGGCCAGGGCCACTGGATCGAAAAGGGTAGCTTCTCGGTCGAAAACATCGGAAAAACCGAAATCGTCGATAGTCTCCCGAACTTTTTCTTCCGTCCCGGTCACCAGTTCGTGAAACGCTTCCTGCTTGATAAAAGGGTTCTTGAAGTAGAGGGTTTGAAGAAAATCGTTTTTCCGTTCCTGAAAGCGGGCCCGCAAGGCCGCCCGTATGAAAGCGAACAGGACATAGGCAATCAACCAGTTCTTGATAACCGGGCTTTCAATAACCTTTGCCATATTCAGCGCTTCCTGGAGGTATCGCCGGTCAATTTCCGCTTCAAGCATCTGGACATTTCCAGTGTTTTCAAAAATCGCGAGAGCCCCTTCTGCGGCCAACCGGAAAAAGTCCGGCAGGTATTCCCGTCCTTCACCGGACATAAAGCGGGTTAACGTCGTCCAGGACAAAGAAGAGGGATACTCTTTACCCCCCCTCACCTGAGCGATTTGCCTTTTTAAAACCAACTTCAGGGCGTTCGTGTCAAAGCCAAGAACAAAAAACGCGGTCAACTTTTTCCCGGCACGGCTTCGCCCTATTTCCCGAAGAGTTTCCCAATAATGAGAATTCAGCGTCTCATCGATCGATTGCAATGTGTTCCCGATACCCTGGAGGGACTCACCCAGAAAGGGAACTTCAGATAGAACACGCTTGACCTGATCCAGGTCTTCAGCCCGCAAGGCACTCTCCACAATCTTCCCGCTCAGCAGGCCCTTTTCCAGAACCCGGATCCGGCCAATCAGGTAGGTATAGGCACTATTTCGTACCGCCCGGGGTTTCTCGGTGATCGTTTTCATAGACCGTCATCCTGAAAAAGAATTTTGGCGATGTCGCCCTCATTTGAACGGAAAACCTCTTCGACCAACGAGTGAAGACTAAAGGTCAGGATCATTCCCTTTTTCTTCATCACAAATCCCCGATCAATTGTATTTGTCTGGCCACCATAGGTAAAGATCGTTCCCTTCTCCTGGTTCACCTGATCAATAAACTTCTTACCCAGGCGCTTCGCTTCGGGAGACGCCATCAGAACCTCTTCGTCACGGCCAGCCGTATTGTTCAGGAGGATGTTCCGGTACCAGGTCTCCGGTGACTCATCGACGGCCCTAACCAGAGCTTGGAACAACTGCTCCCGGACCCGCTGGAGCGCCTCTGATTTGACCTTTCCGACCTGGTTGCGACCCTGTAAATTC
>DATIKP010000119.1 GCA_035477455.1 Atribacteraceae bacterium | reverse complement strand
TGGCGGCCTGCAACAGCGCTTCGTGGGTGCCGGTGTCCAGCCAGGCGATACCGCGACCGAGTTTTTCAACCCGGAGTTGTCCCTGTTGAAGGTAGAGTTTATTGATGTCGGTGATTTCCAGTTCGCCCCGGGCGGATGGTTTCAGATCTTTAGCCATGTCAACCACTTGGTTGTCGTAAAAGTAAAGGCCGGTGACGGCGTAATTGGACTTGGGACGGGCCGGTTTTTCCTCAATGCTTAAAGCCTGGCCGTTTTCATCGAATTCGACTACCCCGTAGTGTTCCGGATCCCGCACCCAGTAGCCGAACACGGTGGCGCCGCCTTTCTGGGCTGCAGCCGTCCGTAGTTTATCCGGCAGCCCGTGGCCGAAATAAATGTTATCCCCCAGGACAAGGGCACAATCGTTGCCGCCGATGAAGTCACGGCCGATGATAAAGGCTTGAGCCAGGCCGTCGGGACTTGGCTGCGCCGCGTAGCGGATGCTGATCCCCCACTGGCTGCCGTCATTCAGCAACTCCTGAAATAGATGTTGATCCTGGGGAGTGGTGATAACCAGAATCTCGGTAAGGCCGGCCAGCATCAGGATGCTCAGCGGGTAATAGATCATCGGTTTGTCGTAAATGGGCATCAGTTGCTTGCTCACCACCCGAGTCAACGGATAAAGTCGGGTACCGGATCCTCCGGCTAGGATTATGCCCTTATGCATTGTCTATCACTCCTAATCGTTCTCCGCGGTAGCTTCCGTCAAGCACCCGCTGCCACCATTCTTTATTATCCAAGTACCAACGGATGGTTTTGTACAGGCCTGTGGCAAACGTTTCTTGTGGCGCCCAGCCTAATTCACGCTGAATCTTGCCGGCGTCGCTGGCGTAGCGCCGGTCGTGGCCGGGACGATCGGCAACGTAGGTGATGAGGGAGGAGCGGGGTAGAAATGGTGCATCTGGAACAAGTTCGTCCAAGAGGGCGCAGATCGTTTTTACCACTTCCAGGTTTGTTTTTTCACAGTGCCCGCCAAGGTTATAGGTTTGGCCGGGGCGGCCTTTTTCCAGCACGGTTCTGATCGCTTGACAGTGGTCTTCCACGTACAGCCAGTCCCGTACGTTCTGCCCGTCACCATAAACCGGCAGCGGTTCACCGACCAACGCTTTCAGGATCATTAAGGGGATCAGCTTTTCGGGAAACTGGTAGGGGCCGTAGTTGTTGGAACAGTTGGTGATCAGCACCGGTAGAGCGTAGGTATGGCACCAGGCGCGCACCAGGTGATCGGAAGCCGCTTTTGATGCGGAATAGGGTGAAGTGGGGCGGTAAAGGCTTTCTTCGGTAAAATAGCCTTCCGGGCCGAGGGAGCCATAGACCTCGTCGGTGGAGACGTGCAGAAAACGGAATTCCCGGCGCTGGTCAGCATCCAGGCCGTGCCAATAGAATCGCGCCGCTTCCAACAGTTCGAAGGTTCCGACAATATTTGTCTGGATAAAGTCGGCCGGCCCGTCGATGGAGCGGTCGACATGGGATTCGGCGGCGAAATGCACGATGGTACCGGGACGGTATTTCAATAGTAATTCCTTGATTAAGGCCCGGTTCCCGATATCTCCGTGGATAAATATGTAGTTTGGGCGGCCCGTTACCGAAACCAGAGACTCCTGGTTTCCCGCGTAGGTGAGTTTGTCCACGTTTATAATCCGCAAGGCTTCTTCCTGGGCAAGGCACTGCCTGACAAAGTTGCTGCCGATAAAGCCGGCCCCGCCGGTGACCAACCAGGTTTTCATTAATAAGGCCCTCCTCTCTCTACGATGAAGCTCCCATCCTCTAAACGAATGTGTAGATGGAAAAAGTCACTAACTTAAGCCGGGGGTCAGGTCTTGATTCTTAACATTTATGGTGTGCTGCTGCTAGCGGTCAGGTCTTTAATCTTACATTATACGGATGTGCTAGGTGGCGGATCGACAGACAGGCGGCCGACACGCCTGAGCTTATAAACTGATTCGTTACAAGTTTAGGTTTAATCCCGGAAAATATGTTTTATAGAAGCCGCGGTCGCGTGTCAGGAGGGTATTTGTCTGGATTTGCGCGTGGCCCCCGATCAAAAAATCGCTGAGGATATGCTGTCTTACAGATAAATTGACGCCACAGGCACAGTTTATCTTTGTTTTCACCCCGCACTGTGGGCATTCCAGCTGTCTGTCCCTCTGTTTTGTGTAACTTCCCCAAGCCTGAGAGGCAAGCCATAGCGAATTTTCTTCAGAAGGGAGCAGTCGTATGCGTGTTTTCAGCAGAAAATCGCGCAGGGCGCCGTAAGAAGGAAATTGGGTTGCCACCTCGGCATACACGGCCTCACATATTACGAACCCGCCAAGATTAACAGCCTTGTCCAACAAGTTTTTCGAGGTCTCCACGTAAACCGGATCCGGCAGAAGGATGTCCAGGATGATATTTGTGTCAATAGCGATGATCATTTGCTGCGAAGCTCTTCAAGTATATCATCTGTCCGTTGTTTCTTCTGCAAAAAGCCGACATACTGCGTAAACGGAGAAGGGGCGGCATGTTTTTTAATAATGTAGCCGTGAGGACTTTCAGCAATCTGAATCTTGTCTCCGGGCTGTAGAGCAAGCTTTTTCCTTAGTTCAAATGGCAAGGTTATTTGCCCCTTGGAGGTCATTTTGGTAGGCTTCATGGTAATACCTTCCGGGTAAGAGTCTATTTTCTTACTACTATCTTAACAAAAAGCAGGGTTATTTTCAATAACTAGAGTTTAGAGTCTCCTCACCCGAAGGGAAAAAATATGCAAATATTTTTGAAAAACCTGTTGTCAACTGTTGTCAACAAATAGACGCGGCTGTGAAGCCGCGTTTGGCGGCCTCTTGATAAAGAAATATTTTTTCAGGAGGTCACAGCATGGAACGTCAACACATACTGGAAACCCTGGGAGACTGGGTCACCTTCCTCTGGCAGGCGCCGCCCAAAAAGCTCCGTCCCACCCTGTGGGAACTTCTGATCGGCTGTATTATCTCCCGCTCCGGACACTCTAGATAAAAAAACCTGAACTATAAAAATAAGGCAGCGACTTATTGTTTGGGGAGTGATAAAAGTGGGTTTTTGGTTATTTATGTTAATCATGGTTATGTTTATACCTTTGACCATGATCATATGGGTCCGGCTGTTTATGAAAAAAGCTCCGCGAACCATTAACTATATCTATGGCTACCAGACAACAATGTCCATGAAAAATACAGACACCTGGAATTTTGCTCGTAAACATTGTAGTAGGATATGGTAGCAACTCAGGCCCAGGCTTCCTTCGTTCTTTTGCAGCAAAATTACTTATTGCAGTGGAATCATATTTTACTTAACAGCGTGATAGTGAGAAGATATTATTGCGGGTATGCTTATTTTTAAAGGTATTTTTCTAAAAAGGGGCGGACAGAAGTGGGTTTGTCAAAGAATGAACCAGATAGAATCGTGAGCAAAGCTGCTTTCCCTTGGATAAGCGAAGAAGATATGGTAGTATACAAAGCTACCGCCCGGCTGCGGCTGGAGCAAGAGGAAAAGGAACTGACCGCAAGACGGAAACGGGCCTGGGAATTAGCGCGACAGGCGGCCAAATTGCTCAAGGAGAATTTTGGCGCTAAGCGAGTCGTCGTCTTTGGTTCTCTCCTCCATTTAAACTGCTTTAGCAAATGGTCTGATGTGGACATCGCTGCTTGGGGAATTAGCGCTGAAGATACCTTTCGGGCCATGGGCGCGGTGATGGACATAGGCAAAGATATCGAGATCAATCTGGTGGACATAGATACTTGCCGCACTACCCTGAGGGCAATAATCGAGCGTGAGGGCAAAGAGGTATGATTGAGCGCTATCTGGTAGTCGCTAGCCGTATTTGCCAGGAACTTGCTGATTTAGAGAGAGTTGTGACACGAGCCGAGCAGGCCATGAGTTTGGCCCGGCATTCTACGGAGCATGACTTCTATCTTGATTCCGTAGCGCTGAACCTGCACGACTTCTACGGTGGGCTTGAACGCATTTTCCGTCACATTGCAACGGATGTGGACCAAAGCCTCCCGGGTGGACCGGAGTGGCACCGTGATTTGTTGCGGCAAGTGAGCATTGCTATATTGCAATTACGTCCTCAAGTTATTTCCGAAAACACAGTGAAGGGGCTGGATGAATACCTGCGCTTTAGGCACATCGTTCGAAATGTTTACGCTTTCAAATTTGATGTGGAACGAATTGATCGCCTTATTCGACAATTGCGTCCGTTGTTTAAGCAGGTGCGCCTAGAGCTAATGGCCTTTGTTAGTTTCCTGGAACAAGTGTAACCTGTTCCAGCAAGGAAAAGTGGAACTCGCCTACCTTGGAAGCGAACAAATCCGCAAAAATTGCCTTCAATGCTTGTCAGGGAAACCCTGGCCGCCCGGCAATTGCTCTTAAAAAACTCCCCTTATCGGCAATGATGCATGGCTGGTGGATCTACCTGGTTGTTTCGGCGTTTGCAAAGTGATTTACGATGCGGAGTCAAGAGGCCTGTATCGGCAACACTCCGCTAATTTTAGGAATCCCTTTGTTGGGGTTCATGAGCTACGGAAGAATCTGACTAAGCTTCTCTCTTCAGTCAAGGAAGATGGGACGGAGGTGGTTATCACCCAGCAGGGCAAGCCAGTTGCTCTTATAATGGATATAGAGAAATATCTTGAGGTTAAGCAAGCCCTGAAGGAATTCTCTGATCATCAGGGAGATAAAGAGGCTCCCCGAGGAGCTGTTAGTTGTGTTCACGCCCAAGCACGGCTCCTGGCTCAACTTGATTGAATCCTTCTTCGGCAAGATGGCCCAGAGCTTCCTGCGGGGAATCCGGGTCACTTCCAAAGCTGAACTGAAAGAACGTATCTTCCGGTATTTCGAAGAAC
>DATIKP010000118.1 GCA_035477455.1 Atribacteraceae bacterium | reverse complement strand
GCGATATGGAGTTTTTTATAGAGGCTCGCCAGGGAAATACAGTTATAACCGATCCCATTATCAGCACAGTGGATAATAACTTATTGATCGTTTATGCCACTCCCATCCGCTCGGAGGGTGAGATAGTAGGCGTTCTGGCGGGTGTACGCGGTGGTGACGACCTTATCCGGGTAACCGACGGCCTGCGCTTCGGTACGCGAGGCTCTTATATCATAAACCAAGAGGGCGCCTTGATCGCGCACGAGGATCGGGAACTGGTCATGAACCAGGTCAACTACATCGAGGAAGCGAAAACCAAACCCGAATTTGAGTCTGTAGCGCAGTTGATGACCCGGATGACCGCCGGAGAACGGGGAATCGGTACCTACGTCTTCCAAGACGCCGAACACATCGTAAGCTTCGCCCCCATCGGCGTGAACGGTTGGAGCATAGCGGTAGGGGCCATGGAAAAAGAGGTCCTGGCCGGAGTGAACACTTTGCGGAACACCATCCTCACTCTGGTGGCTGTCGTATTGGCCATAGGCATACTCATCGCCTACTTCGTGGGAATTTCCCTGTCCCGACCCATCCGTTCCGCCACCGAGAAAGCCGTCCTCTTAGGCGAAGGGGACTTGACTATAGAGGTTCCGGCCACGCTTTTAAAACGGAACGACGAACTGGGATCCCTGGGACATGCGCTTAAGAAGATGGCCGCCAAATGGCTGGAAGTGATCCAAAACACCATCAACACCTCCTCGACTTTAGCCGCCTCCTCCCAGGAACTTGCCTCTTCCGTCGAGGAGGTCTCCAAGGCCACCCAGGAAGTGGCCCAGACCATCAGCCAGATCGCCGAGGGCTCCACCCAGCAAAGCCAGGAACTCGACCAGGTGAACCGGCAGGCCGAGGAGATCGCGGCCAAGGCCGCCACGGTGAACCAGACCACCGCCCGCAACCTCACCCTCCTTAAGGAAATGCGCGCCGGCCTGGGGGAAGGGAGCCGGTCTTTAGGGGAAATCGAGGCGGCCATGCAGGCCACCATGACCGAAGGGGAACACAGCCGCAAAGAGGCCCATAAGGGCCAGGAGGTCCTTTTCACTCTCACCGGCAACATCCACTCCATCGCCGAGGTGGCCGGAGAAGTATCCCGGGCGGTGGAGACCCTGGATACCCGCTCCCAGGAGATCGGCAAGATCGTGGAGATGATCACCGGGATCGCCGAGCAGACCAACCTCCTGGCTCTCAATGCGGCCATCGAGGCCGCCCGGGCCGGGGAAGCGGGCCGGGGGTTCGCGGTGGTAGCTGAGGAGGTGCGTAAACTCGCCGAGGAATCGGCCCAGGCCGCCCAGCAGATCGCCCGGTTGATCGCCCAGATCCGGGAAGACACCCAACAGGCGGTAGCCAGCATGGACAAGGCGGCGAAGAAGGTGGAAAGCGGGGTAACCCAGAGTGACGAAGTGACCCGGAGCTTCCAGACCATCCTCACCGCGGTGGAAAGCTCCATCCAGAGCCTCCGGTCTCTGGCCGGCACTTTCGAGAAAACCCGGAAGAACCAGGCCAGATCCCTCAATCAGGCCGAGGAAGTGGGGACTCTCTCGGAAGACAACGCCGGTTTGGTCAAAGACATGACCGAACGGATCCAGGCCATCACCGCAAGCCTTGGTTCCATCACCTCGGTATCCGAAGAAAACGCGGCCGGGAGCGAAGAAGTTTCCGCCTCCACGGAAGAACAGAGCGCTTCGCTCGAGGAAATCACCTCAGCCAGCGAGTCCCTGGCCAAACTGGCTCAGGAACTTCAGGGCATGGTGGGACACTTCAAGGTGTGAACATCTTACTTTAAGCCTCGCTCAAGAAATTCGCGCCCCGTCCCCCGGCCTGCCGGGTATGGGGCGCGAATTTATCTGCTCCCCTTCTTCCGCATCCGGTAGCTCCAGGAGATCCCGGGCCTCCTCGGGCAGTCGTTCGACGTCGCGCAGGCTCCGTTCCATCGCCCGGGTACGGGTTTGGGCTTGCTCGATGGTGTTGGAGGTGGTGTGCAGTTGCCGCTTGATTTTCTCGAGCATGGCGCCGAATTTACCGAACTCGGACTTGACCGCTCCTAACACCCGCCACACCTCGTGCGAACGCCGCTCGATGGCCAGGGTCTGGAAGCCGACCCGCAGGCTGTTCAAAATGGCCGAAAGAGTGGTGGGACCGGCGGCCAGCACCCGGTACCTGGTCTGCAGTTCGTCATGAAAACCGGGGTGGCGGAGAACCTCGGCATACAGTCCTTCGGTGGGAAGGAACATGATCGCGAAATCGGTAGTGGCCGGAGGAGCGATATACTTGTCGTGGATCTCCCGGGCGGATTTGCGAACGGCAACCATCAGAGAGCCGGTCGCCGCCTTTACCGTTTCGGCGTCGGAACGTTCCACCGCCTCGAGCAACCGCTCGTAATCCTCTTTCGGGAATTTAGCATCGATGGGAAGCCACACCGGATCATCGGAATCCAGATCTTTGCCCGGAAGCTTGACAGCGAATTCCACGCTCTCTCCCCCCTCCCGGGGACGCACATTTTGCGCGTACTGGTCCGGGGTCAGAATTTCTGCCAGAATAGCTCCCAACTGGTACTCCCCCCAGGTCCCCCGTTCTTTGACGTTGCTCAGGACCCGTTTGAGATCGCCCACCCCGTCGGCTAACGTCTTCATCTCCCCCAGACCGCGCTGGACCGCTTCCAGCCGTTCGCTGACCAGCCTGAAAGACTCACCCAGCCGCTTTTCGAGCGTGGTGTGGAGCTTCTCGTCAACCGTCAGCCGCATTTCATCGAGTTTTTTCTCGTTACTCTCCTGGATCTGGCGGAATTGGACCTCAAGGAGGCTCCGGGCCCTCTCCTGGTCGTGGCGGCTGGCTTCCCGCAGAGCGTTCAAGGTCGAGACCACTTCGCCCTCCTGCCGACGCTGGTCCTCAAGAAGCAATCGGAGCTGCCCCGTAACGGTGTTTCGCACCGCCTCCAGTTTCGTCTCATTGGCGGCCTGGATTTCCCGCAGGGTTTCGACCACCCGCTGACTGAGAGCCTCGATTTCTCGCCGGGTCCCTTCGGCCGACTCCCGGGTGGCCCGAGTCAATCCTTCCAGGAGCCCTTTCTGGTTATCCCCCAGGGTATTCACCATACGGACCAGCACCTCGTTAGCCAGGGTTTGCGAGCGGGAAACCTCTTCCCGCAGACCTCGGGAGTGCTGAGCGGATTCCTCCCGGACCAGGCGAAGCTCCTCGCGCAATCCCCGGACCAGGGTGGAACCTTTCAGGCGATCACACCCGCCGGTTTTGCTGGATGTAATAAGGACAATCACCAGAATAACCGTAAGCAGGAGCAGGTTGAGCAGGGGATACAGGTCAGTCATATTTTGTTCCTTTCATGACGCAACGCGGTACGATAGTCCGGAAAAATTTTCCCCGGTTTCAGGATCCCCGCTGCAGCGAAGGCCGCTTTGTTCCTTTGCAACCGGGCGATTTCCGGGAAAGCTTACCCTCCTTCAATCCTCCCCTTCACGGATCTTACGCCGCCACTTTTTCCGCTGGCCATGACGGCGTTTATGCTCGATACGTTGGGTATTGACCAAGAAGGAAGGTCGGGTGGGCCGCCGGGGTCGGGGGGTTTCCATGGCCTGGCGGATGAGGGAGGTCAGCCGCTCGCGGGCAGCGAGGCGGTTTTCCTCCTGAGTACGGAAACGGTGGGCCTCGATGACCAGTACCCCATCGGCGGTGATACGGTTTCTGGCCAGATACAGCAGGCGCTCCCGTACCGGTTCAGGTAATGAGGGGGAAAGGCGAACGTTGAAACGGAGTTGGACGGCGGTGGAGACTTTGTTCACGTTTTGTCCGCCCGGTCCTCCGGAACGTATGAATTTTTCTGTAAGCTCGTTTTCAGCGAGGAATAGATTGTAACCGACCTTCAGCATACTCCCAGAATAGCTGGAACCGGTGAAAAGTACAAGCCGTAGAGGACTCTTAAGCGGCTCTGGCTTTGCCGGTATCTTGCGGAGTCCCGGGTTATTAATAACTCAACTTTGATTCTACTGCAACAAGTAATTTTGCTGCAAAAAAATGAAGGAAGCCTGGGCCTAAGTTGCATAAATCAGCCGCCGAAATCACCGCATTTTCGAAGCAAAAAGGCCAAGGAGAGTTGAGAGTGGAAATATAAAATTTATCAGAACGCCGCGATTCCCGCCTCGGCGACCGCTTGATCTTGGGCGAGGGAACCGCTACTGACCCCGATTGCCCCGACCACCTTTTCTCCATCTTTGATGGGAACGCCTCCGGCAAAGATAATGATCCGGCCCTGGTTACTGATGTGGACACCGAAAACCGGTTGGCCCGGTTGAGCGATTTTGGCCAGTTCTCCAGTATCCGTCTTCAAACTGCAAGCCGTGTATGCTTTGTTCATGGCAATATCCACCGCACCCAGCAAAGCCCCGTCCATCCGCTGGAAAGCGACCAAATTCGCGCCTTCGTCAACCACGGCAATATCCATGGGTACCCCGATTTCCTCGGCCTTTTCCCGGGCGGCTTCGATTACTCGTAATGCTGCGGCCAAATCGACTTTCTTGCTCATGATCAATTCCTCCCTGGAATAAAATATCACCTGTCTGACAGGCTTCACTGACGCACACCGACCAGGAGGATATAGGGCTGATCGAGTGAGGGCAGATGGAATTCGCATTCAGTATATGAGAACCCCGCTTCCCGGTAAAGACGATCCCAGGTCGCTTTCGAGAAAATCCCGGTCACATGCCGATCCAACTGAAGATCGAGTTTCTCCCCTTCCCGAAGCATATAAACCATGATTGTTTCAAGAGATGTTCCTGCCGGATCGGGATCAAAAGTATGCTCGAAATAAGTGAGTTCGAGTCCATCCCTGGTATGCGTGGCGTATTCGCTTCGCCGGTCTTGAAAGGTTTCACGGAAGTGGTCAGGACCGACAATCAAGAGTCCTCCGGGGAGCAGATGAGCGGCGGTGGTTTCGAAGGTCAGGAACAAATCCTTCTCATTGAGCAGATAGTTGATCGCATCGTGAATCAGGACAGCCGAAAAGATTTTTCCCAGCCTGACGTTTCTCATGTCTCCGAGGTGAAGAGTAACGTCCGGATTCAACTTCCGGCATTGTTCAAGCATCAGCGGAGAAAGATCAACCGCCGTGGCTTCGAATTCACCAGTAAGATGGGATAGATTGTGTCCACCGCCGATCCCCAGCTCGAGTATCCGGTGTCGGCCAGGACCCAGGTTTTTTCTAAGAACTGTTTTCCAGCACTCCGCTTCTTCAGCATATTCTTCAGGAGGAGTCAGGATAGGAAAAAGCCATGCCAGCTCATCGTATAGGCGATATGTCTTGATGTCGTGAGAATCCATTGATCAATTCCTCACCCCGGGGCAAATTACTGATCCGAGGCCCATTTTTGCATATCGAATCAGCCGTTTATGCTTTAAAAAGCCTCCTTCTCCCATCGTTATGGATAGGAATCCAGCTCATAGGAAAAATCCCCTTCCGTTCTCTCAGAATAAAAAACATTTCCAAACAACGACCTTCGCAGGGCGTAACAAAGCTTCTCAAACCTGGATACTGTGATTGAGCACCCCCAATGAATCGTATATGGTATTCTGACAGGTGGGATCGAGCTCCCAGTTACCATCCACGACAAACTTGTATTGATAGTCCCCCGGGGAAAGCATTTTAGTCTTTTTCCATATACCATCATTATCTTTTTTCATGGGGTCGGAAATCGGGGACCAGTCATTGAAAGAACCAGCCAGGTAAACCGTCTCCGCTTGGGGAGAGTAAAGCGTAAAGAGCACTCGTTTCTTTCCAGAATTCACCGCAGTAACCCCCCTCTTGTCTTGATTCTTTTACTATGGAAGATTATATCATTGATTCTACTCCTTCAGAGCCTTCCCCAGTCTCTTTCTTTCCTGCATTTTGTCTTCACCTTTGATTTCCGCCCAACGTTTCGCCAGCTCCCGGATTCGATGCCTCTCCTATTCACCGACCACCCCAACATCCAAGGGTTTTTCCTCTTGCAGATGACTGTAATTCATAAAGTCCGGCATCTTTTCCTGTCTCCGTTCTTCGTTGTTTTTCCCTATCACGATTCATTCCGCCCCAGGTATTCCAATACCCCACCCAATCGCTCAAGGTAAAAAATCACTCTTCCGGCAACCGGAGATCAACCCCTCAATCTGTTGAAAATGGGCATCATGGGAGAATAAGGCAAAACCATTTTGCAGGGCGGTGGCGGCAATCCATAGATCATTGGTGGGAACCGGCTTCCCCTTTTTACGTTGGGAAAGGAAAATCCGGGCATAGTATTCAGGTGTTTCCTCATCGACAGAAAGAACAGTCATCCTCGGAGAATCCAGGAACTGAGCCAACTCGAGGCGATTCCGCTCTTCGTTCCTTCCCAGGGAAAAGCCACTCAACATCTCGCCCAAAACCACTACGCTAATTCCTAACTCCTGGGCACTTCGGATTATTTCCAGCGCCTCTTTTTCTCCCCGTTTATATGCAACGTAGGCATTAGTATCCAGTGCAATGCGCTTCATTGCCACAGGTGCGCTTCATTGCCACAGGTGCGCTTCATTGCCACAGGTGCGCTTCATTGCCACAGG
>DATIKP010000117.1 GCA_035477455.1 Atribacteraceae bacterium | reverse complement strand
CCTCGCTGTTTTTCATGGGGTTCTTGGTTTCTTTCCAGTTTGCGCAGATGTTCGGAGTTAAGGGGCTAAAAGACCTCCAGATACCGGTCGGTTTCCCAGGGATGAACCATGGTTTGAAATTCTTCCCACTCGCTGCGTTTTGCGGTCAGGAAATAGTCAACGATATGAGGCGTGAGCGACTCGCGAACGATTTTATCCCTGGCAAAAGCGTCCAGAGCTTCCCCCAGATTCCTGGGAAGATTACGGATTCCCCATTCCGCAAGTTCCTCAGAGGATATCTCGTAGAGATTGACGTTGTTGCAGGGTTTTCCCGGATCGAGCGAGGTCACGACCCCGTCCATGCCTGAACGGAGAATGACGGCAAAGGCCAGGTACGGGTTGCAGGACGGGTCAGGACTGCGTAGCTCGGCTCTGGTTCCCTTCCCGCGGCTGGGTGGCACCCGGACCAGAGGACTACGGTTGCGTTCCGCCCAGGCGACATAGACCGGTGCCTCATAACCGGGAACCAGGCGCTTGTAGGAATTAACCAGAGGATTAGTGATTGCGGTGAAGGCCGGAGCGTGTTGCAGGAGTCCGGCGATGAAGCCTCGGGCCACCCGGCTTAGGCCGTCGGGGCTTTCCGGATCGAAAAAGGCATTGTTTCCGTCCCGGCATAAGGACAGGTGAGTATGCATACCCGACCCCGGTTTCCCGAACATCGGTTTGGGCATAAATGTCGCCACATAGCCGTTCTGCAGAGCAAGAGTTTTCACCGCGAGCTTCAAGGTGATCAGGTTATCGGCAATTTTCAGGGCGTTTCCATATTCAAAATCGATCTCGTGCTGTCCCGGTCCGACCTCGTGGTGGGCCGCTTCGATGTTGAAACCCAGTTCATCCAGAGCGATCACCATATCTCGGCGGAGCCTCTCTTCCTGATCGAAGGGAAGTAGATCAAAATACCCGCCCCGGTCCAGGGTATACGGTTGCCCACTCTCGTTTCGACGGAAAATAAAAAATTCCGCTTCGGTGCCGATGCTGAACTGGAATCCATCGACTTCGATCTCCTTCAGAACTCTCTTGAGATTCGTCCGGGGACACCCCTCAAATACCGTACCGTCTGACCGGCAAACATCACAAATAATTCTGGCGACCTGTTCCTGCTCTTCCCAGGGGCAGACCATAAAAGTGGTCAGGTCCGGTACCAGCTTCATATCCGACTCTTCAATCCGCACAAATCCCTGGATCGAGGAACCATCGAAATTGATCCCTTCTTCCAAAACAACCGGCAGACGGGTCACCGGGACCTCCACATTCTTGGGTAGCCCCAGGACATCGACAAACTGCAACCGGACGAACTTTATATTCTGCTCCTCAGCCATTTTCAGGATATCTCGCGTCTGTAAATCCATAATTTCACTCTCCTGTCAAAATGATAAACGGATATGAAGGGGGGAGAAAGGACGACAATCAGAAAAGATGAGTCTTTTCAGCAATTTACTTTTTATCCATTAACCGACCGTTGTACCCACCCGTTCCCGGCTCTCCTGCCAGCGTTCCCGAAAGCGGGCGATCCGTTGGTTATCTTCCTGTAAAGCCAAGCGGGTCTTAACGATCGACCGGTGAACTTCAGCAGGGGCGGTACTGCCCAGGGAAAGCTTACGGGTAATCGAACACTCCTCATCGGTCACCGCACGAAGTTCCTCAAGGCTGATAAAGGACAGCTCTTCACCGAGATCGGTGGGAACGATATCCCGTAGACTTTTACCCCGAATCGAAAGTTCCCTGACCAAGTTGCCGACCACCGCGTGCGCAGTGCGGAACGGCATACCATGTTCCACCAGATACTCGGCCAGGTCCGTAGCGGTCAAAAAGCCGGTCCTGAGGGCTTCTCGTATCCGGTCGGCGTTTGGCGTGATATGCTCGATCAGACCGGCCGCGATGCGAAAAAGATTTTCCACTTCCGGTACGATACGCAAAAGCGGCGGCTTATCCTGCTGGAGATCACGGTTATAGGTCAAGGGGAGGCCTTTCAGGGTAACCGCCAGGCTGACCCAAGCACCCAGTGCCTCTCCGGCTTTTCCCCGGATCAGTTCGGCCACATCCGGATTCTTTTTTTGGGGCATGATACTGGAACCGGTGGTAAAGGCATCATCAATGGTAATAAAGCCGAAGGCGGGTGAACTCCATAAAACGATTTCTTCTCCCAATCGGCTCAGGTGAATACACCCTATCGCCAGGTCGGCCAGGATTTCCAGGATGAAATCCCGGTCAGATACCGCATCCATGCTGTTGGCCTCGATATCCGGAAAATCCAGAAGTTCGGCCACCATCCTTCGATCGATGGGCAAAGAGGTACCGGCCAAGGCCGCCGCGCCGAGGGGAAGGCGATTGATCCGTTCCAGAGCACTCCACAACCGTTCCATATCCCTCCGAAACATGGCACAGTAGGCCAGGTAATGATGAGCGAACAGAACCGGCTGAGCGGGCTGTAGGTGTGTGTAACCGGGCATCACCAGATCTGGATAGACCTCGGCTTGCCGTAGTAGCGTTTCGCCAAGGCCGCTTATGGCCGTGAGAATATCAAGGGTTTTCTCCCGGAGATACAGACGCTCGTCAAGGACAATCTGGTCGTTCCGGCTCCGGCCGGAATGGAGTTTCCCGGCCTCTTCACCGATGATCTCGAAAAGTCTCGCCTCTACCAAGCTGTGAATGTCCTCGTGCCGGGAGGGATCCAGTCTTCCGGTCTCCAGCTCGTGATAGACAGTACGCAGTCCGGCGATCATGCGCTCTTCTTCGTTCTCAACGAGAATACCCACTCGGGCGAGCATACGACAGTGCGCGCCGCTTCCCCAGATATCGTAGGGATAGAGCACGTAGTCCTCCCCGATCGAGGTGGAAAAGCGGAACACCGCCTCATCCAGGGTTTTTTCCATCCGGCTACCCCACAGCCGGGTGGCATTATCCGGCTTGTGTTGCGTTCGATCGTTTACCGGATGGTCAGGCACGCCTTTTTCGTCCCACCAGAGCGCTCATTTTGGTCGGTAACCCCCAGAGCTTGATGAACCCCTCACTGGCTTTGTGATCGAACAAATCACCCTTGTCATAGGTGGCCATCCCCAGATCATAGAGGGAATACTCAGACCGCCTCCCCACCACCTGAGCGCTACCTTTGAAGACTTTCATGCGCACCGTTCCGGAAACCCGCCGGGCAACGGTTTCCATAAAGGAATCGAGTGCCTCCCGCAGGGGGGAAAACCACAATCCTTCGTAAACCATTTGAGCGTATTTTTCTTCGAGTATGGGCTTGAAATGAGTGACCTCCCGGGGGTTGACCAGATTCTCGAGGTCCCGGTAGGCTTCGATCAGGAGAAAGGCGCCGGGACATTCGTAAATCTCCCGGGATTTTATCCCCACCAAACGATTTTCCAGATGATCCACCCGGCCGAATCCGTTTTCTCCGCCCACCTGATTCAGCGCCTCGACCAGGTCAATCAGGGAATAGTATTGACCGCGGAGCTGTCTGGGAACCCCTTCCTCGAAACCGATCTCAAGATAGGTTGGCTCATCGGGGGCCAGTCGGGGATTTTGAGTCCAATCGTATACTTCTTCCGGGGGTTCGGTCCAGGGATCTTCCAGGACCCCGCATTCGATACTGCGACCCCAGATATTCTGGTCAATGCTGTATGGATTTTCAATGGTCACCGGTACAGGAATGTCATGGGCGGCGGCATACTCGATCTCCTCTTCCCGGGAAAAACCCCAGACCCGCGCCGGAGCGATGACTTCCAGCTCCGGGTTCAAAGCGGCCACCGAGACATCGATCCGCACCTGGTCGTTACCTTTCCCGGTGCACCCGTGAGCGATCAGCCTGGCACCCTTCTCTTCGGCGACTTTTACCAGATATTTGGCGATCAGCGGACGGGAAAGGGCCGTCGCCAGAGGGTAGCGTTTCTCGTAGACCGCCCCGGCCCACAGGGCGGGTAAAACAAAATCGTTCAGAAACTCTTCCCGGACATCAAAAACAAAAGCTTCCTTGGCTCCAACTCCAAGCGCTTTTTTCTGTACACCATCGAGGTCCTTTCCCTGTCCGAGGTCCAAAGTGATGGTGTAGACTTCGGCGTCATAGCGCTCCTGAAGCCAGCGAATGGCCACTGAGGTGTCCAGTCCGCCCGAATATGCGAGAATGACTTTTTTCCGCGTGCCCATGTGTACACCTCCCAATTGCGTTAATGGGTCAATATATTTATGCACAGATGCAACAGACCCTCACTGCAAACCTCTTCGATCTTTTGAAGAGAAAATCCGCTTAGCTTTGATGGCGATTCATGCTGGTTTCTCATTATAGTCTATTAACTCCCGGCGGTCTCTCGTCTCCGGTTCTCCGATCCGCTCCAACACTCGGCGTAGTGCCGCACAGGCCGTCCCGAGTTCCTCCTCACCGATGACCAGAGGAGGGAGCAGGCGGACCGTATTTTCGTTACAGGCGTTGACTAATACTTGTTCGGCTAACATTCCCTGAACCACCTCTTTCGCCCGTCCCGGCACGTCGATCCCCCAGATCAGGCCCATACCCCGTACTTCGCGCACTAATCCCGGAAAGGCATCCCGCAGCTCCCCGAGCCGTTTCCCCAGGAATTCTCCTTTCAAGCGAACCCCGGCTAGGAAGCGGTCCTGACCGATTTCCCCGCTCACCACCGCAGCTGCCCGGCAGCATACCGGATTCCCCCCAAACGTGCTTCCCTGGTCTCCCTTACGGGTAATCGAAACAACCTTCGCACCGGCCAGAACCGCTCCAATCGGCAGGCCTCCCCCCAGTCCCTTGGCTAAAGTCACGATATCCGGGGTGATCCCGAATTCCTGGAAGGCAAAAAAGGAACCGGTTCGTCCCATGCCGCATTGTATTTCGTCAAAAATCAGTATCAAATCCTTTTCCGTACAGAAATCACGCAGATCTTGCAAAAATCCCGGATCACAGGGATAGACTCCCCCTTCCCCCTGAACCGGTTCGATGATGACTCCACACACGGATTCGTCGTACGCTCCGGCAACACTGGAAAAATCGTTGAGTTCGGCAAAGACGATCCCGGGAGGGAGAGGGTCCAGATCCTGGTGGAATTTCGCCTGTCCGGTCACCGAAAGGGTCAGGAGCGTTCTGCCGTGAAAGGAACGGTGAAAGGCAATATACTTATGCCGGTTGCTGTGTTTCCTCCGCCCATAAAAGCGGGCCATTTTCAGCGCGACTTCGTTTGCCTCAGCTCCAGAGTTATTGAAAAAAACCCGGGGAAAACCGGACAGTCCGGTCAGGATCCGGGCCAATTCAACCTGGGGCAGCGTATAATACAGGTTGGAGGCGTGGATCAGTCGCTGGGCCTCCGCACAGATCGCCTCCCCGAGAGGAAGAAATCCATATCCCAGGAGGTTGACGGCCAGTCCGGCCACGCAGTCGAGGTATTCTTTTCCATCGGCGTCGAATACCCGGCAACCCTTCCCCCGCTCCAGCACCACCGGAAGACGGGTATACGTATCCAGAATATAGTTTTTTTCCAATGCAACTGTTTGGTCATGCAGCATGGAGGTCTCCTTTATAAACACAGGCTGTAGCAGTTTAGCCGTTTAGACTTTTAGACTTTTAGGTAATACCAGTTTTTGTTTTACCTAAAAACCTCAAAGCTTACCGCCTAATCGCCGGTATTTCTTTCACTTCTGAAAATAAAACTGTGATCGGTGAACAAGTAAACCCTTCCTTAAAAGACCCGGGTCGCCGGTAGAGTGCCGCCGCCTGTTAGAAAAGCATCGAGATTATCCAGGGCCCCTCCGCCAGCGATAAACACTTCTCGCACCCCGACGCTGATCGCTTCTTGGGCCATTCTCAATTTAGGGAGCATCCCTCCCCCGGCAATTTTCTCCACAATCAGGGTATCGATCTCGACCACCGGCAGCTCTCTAATCAGCGTAGCAGGGTCATGAAGATCCGCAAGCACTCCGGGTACATCGGTAAACAAGAACAGTTGTTCCACTCTTAGGGCTTCGGCCAGTTTTACCGCCGCCCAGTCCGCGTTTACATTCAGACCCCGGCCATCCCGGTCGGTCGACACCGGGGAGATGACCGGCACAATCCGGGCTGCCCAGAGAACTTCCACCAGGGCGGGATTCACCTGCACGATCTTTCCGACCCGCCCCAGATCGATCTTCTCTCCTTCTCGTTCCAAAATTTCCTGTTCGGCGATCAACAATCCCGCGTCCCGCCCGCTTATCCCACATGCCGGCACTCCCCGGACGAAGAGCATGCCCACCAGAGCCTTGTTCAGACTACCGCTCAAGGCCATCTCGGTAATGTCCATGTCCTCTGCGCCGGTAATCCGCAACCCTTCCACGAAACGAGCTTCTCGGCCCAAACGGTTCATGAGGGAAGTGATTTGCGGTCCACCACCGTGCACCAGGGCAACCTGGTGACCGGCATCCCACAGGCGCTTCACCGGCAAAGAAATACTGTCCTTCTCCCGGTCGATATTTTTACCGCTGATCTTGATGACCAGGTTCACAAATATCACCTCAGCTATAATGACTGTTAATTTTCACGTAGTCTACTGAAAGATCGCAGGTCCAGACGGTACACGAGGCTCCCCCTACGCCGACATCAAGGACGATCTCCAGTTCCCGCTCTTTCATGATCGCTCTAAGCTGCGTCCGAACATCCCCCTGGACGGATCGCCCCTGTTCGACACAGCGGTAGCCGTTGATGGAAACGGTGACCCGTTCCGGGCGAATCTCCGCACTACTCCGGCCCAAAGCCGCTATAATCCGTCCCCAGTTCGGGTCTTCGCCGAAAAAAGCGGTTTTGACCAGCAGCGACTCGGCAATCGTAAAAGCCGCGCGCCGGGCATCCTCTTCATGCCCGGCACCATCCACCCGGATGGTCAATAACTTGGTCGCGCCTTCCCCATCTCTGGCAAGGTCCCGGGCCAGTTCCCGACATACCCATTCGAGCCCCTCGCAGAATATCGGATAATCGGGGTGTGTTTCAGTGAGCGGCAACCCACCTTTTCCATTGGCCAACAGGAGCAACATGTCATTGGTACTGGTATCCCCATCGACAGTGACCCGGTTGAAAGTTCGGTCAACGACTTTGTTCAAAGCATTTTGAAGAGTCACCCGTTCGACATTCGCGTTGGTCAGGATAAAGGCGAGCATGGTGGCCATATTCGGCCTGATCATCCCCGAACCCTTGGCGATCCCGGCCAGAAATACTGGCTGACCATCGATTACAAAGCGCACCGCCCGCTCTTTTGGATAGGTATCGGTGGTCATGATCGCCAAAGCAGCGGAATGACCGGACGATTCCCGATGAATCGCTTCCCGGGCAAGGTGAATTCCTTTTTCGATAGCCGGCAGGGGCAGAAAGTCTCCAATCACGCCGGTAGAAGCCACCGCGACCAAATCCGGGTCAGAGATGTCGAATTCCCGGGCTGCCATTTCAGCCATTCGCCGGGCGTCCGCAAGCCCCTTTTCCCCGGTACAGGCGTTTGCCACACCGGAGTTCACCACAATCAGCTGGATGGCCCCTTTTTTTTGAATATTATCCCGAGTAAGAAGCACCGGCGCAGCCACCACCCGATTACGGGTATACACCCCGGCGGCAACCGCCGGCTCGTCACTCACGATCACGGCCAGGTCTTTCTTCGATTTTTTTATACCGCAATGCACCCCCGTCGCCTGGAACCCAGGAACGACATCAAGGCCGGTATCCAACACCTGAAAAGGGAAATGGTTCATGATTGCCTCCCCCTTAATGAAAATATTTTAAATGCATGATCGCAAACCGAAGCAGTCAGTCTCCAGACCAATTTACAGATTCTCTATGGATAAAGTACTGAAACGGGAAGTCCCAAGCGCTCATCAAGACCAAACATGATGTTCATATTCTGGATCGCCTGGCCGGAGGCGCCGCGGGTCAGGTTATCGAGTGCGGAAACGATGACCAGGTGCCTTGGTTCCAAGACCGCCAGCCCGATATCGACAAAATTGGAACCGGTCACCCATTTGATCTCGGGAAAACGGTTTGGAGGAAAAACCCGCACCCAGGGCTCCGGGTCGTAATAAGATTTCCAGACCTCGCGCAGGTCGATTTCCCGGACCCCTTCCTGCAGGTCGACATAGATCGTGCTTAGGATTCCCCGCTTGAGGGGAAGGAGATGAGGCGTAAAAATCAAATCCACAGAATTTTTGGAAAAAAAAGATAACTGTTCCCGGATCTCCGGTTGATGACGGTGTTTCCCAAGATTATAGGTCTTGAAATTCCCATCCACCTCGCAAAAGTGTGTGTTTTCCGTCGCCATCTTGCCCGCTCCGCTGACCCCGGATTTGGAGTCGGCAATGATCCGGGACTCGATTAGGTTCTCCTTGAGTAAGGGAATGAGAGGGATCAGGATTGAGGTCGGATAACAACCAGGGTTGGCGATCAAGCGGGCGTTACGAATCTGAAACCGGTAGACTTCCGGAATACCGTACACCGCCTCTTTGACACACAGGGGGGACAGATGTTCCAAGCCGTAACAGGCTTGGTAAACCACGGAGTTCTTGATCCGAAAGTCGGCTCCCAGATCGATAACCCTGGTTCGATCCAGAATTTTCGGGACCCATTCCATAGAGACCCCGTGGGGCAGGGCCAGAAAAACCACATCCACTCGGGAGGCCAGACCCTCCAGATCCTGGGCTTCGAAACAAACCGATTCCCGTTTGTTCCAAGCCGGACAGTATTCATCCCGCATTGTGCCCGCGTAATGTTCGCTGGTGACCCACTCGACTCGGGTCCCGGGATGTTTTTCCAAAATTCTGAGGAGTTCGAGACCGGTATATCCGGTTCCGCCCACAATGCCCACTCTTATGACCATAGCACTTCCAACCTCTCTATTTACTTTAATTCAGACCGGTAATGAACCGTTATTGGGTAATATGCCGACCCGTCCCGCTTTTCGCCAATCACCGATCATCGATCACTCATTGACGACACTGAATCTTCAACCAACAAAAAACCCCGTCCAAGGACGGGGTCTCACGCCGGATCAGGACAGGGGTATGCTCCCTGAGCACACGGTACCACCCTGTATCACTCATGCCGATAACGGAATCTCCGGGGCACCCTACTCAGACAGGGTCTTTTCTTCAGGTCCGGCTCACGGGCTCTGGTCACGAAGGGCGAAACGGATACCTCGCACTCCTGGTCTCCTCACTGGGGTCTCGCTCCCTCAGACTTCCCGATCGTTGCCTTTTCTCTAATAAAATTCAGTTTTTTCTTTCAGAGCATCCATTATAACAGAAAACCCAGTTTACGTAAAACACCGATCAGCTGAGTTTTTTGGTTGTCTTCCAGCGGGCAAAGAGGCGGTCTGACTTCTCCCACGTCCCAACCCCGAAGCTTCAAAGCCGCTTTGAGGGGAATCGGGTTGGTTGTGAGAAAGAGGGCCTTGAATAACGGGTACAGGCGCAGGTGGATGGATCGGGCCTCCTTAATATCATTGGCATGAAAGGCTTCGATCATCCGTTTGATTTCTTCCCCGGCGATATGGGATGCAACGCTGACCACCCCGACCCCCCCCATAGCCAGGGTCGGATAGGTCATGTTGTCATCACCACTATAGATGGAAAAACCAGGCGGAAGAGACCCGGCTAACCGAGAAAGTTGGTCTATGCTACCAGAGGCTTCCTTGATCGAAGTGATGTTGAGAATCTCGGACAACCGCTTTACCGTTTCCGGTTCGATATTGACTCCAGACCGGCCCGGAATATTATAAAGCATCAATGGAATTTTCACCGAATCGGCAATCGCCCGAAAATGCTGATAAAGTCCTTCCTGGGGAGGCTTGTTGTAGTAGGGGGCGACCCCCAGGATTCCGTGGACCCCGATTTTTTCCGCTTCCCGGGAAAGTTCGATCGATTCGCTGGTGTTATAGGAACAAGTCCCTCCCACCACCCGGGCCACATCTCCGACTTCCTCCAGAGCTACCTCAATAAGACGAAGTTTCTCTTTATGGCTGAGGGTGGGTGATTCGCCGGTCGTTCCCGCTATCACAATCCCGTCGGAACCCCGGTCAACAAGTTCGCGAACCAGTTTCCGAAATACTCCGAAATTGACCGCCAGGCGGGCATCAAACGGAGTGACTACCGCAGTTAATAAATAACCGAACTCCGGCCGCATGTTATAACCTCCCTCAACCCACGCGCGGATTATGCTCATTATCGTAGCTGGCTATCACATTTGATAAAGCACAAAGGAAACCAATCCATTGCCTTAGCGACCCAAACCCCCAAATCAACAAAAATGATCCAGTTCAAACTTCTGATGAAGCACCTGTATAGCCCGCTCCATATCCTGAGCACGCAAGAGACAGGAAATCGTGATATGGGAATCCCCGGTCTGAAGAATCTCCACACCAATCTCTTCCAGAGCCTCCATCAGCAGGGCCATCACCCCAGGCCGCCCGGCCATCCCCGACCCCACCAGGGAAACTTTCGCGCAAGGATAAGTCAGGGACACGGAGACCGACTCATCTTCCAGAATCTTCAGGACCTGTTCACCACGCGAAGCCGGTACGGCAAAGGCCACAGATTCGGGAAACAGGCTGATCAGATCAATGCTGATCCCTTGGCGAGCCAGGATTTGAAATATTTTCAATCCCTCTTCCCGTCCACCGCGCAAGAGACTCCGAATCTGGGCCAGATCTTTTCGGTAGGCAATACTGTATACCGGCCGTTCCCGGATCGTAAGGCGCAGTCCTTCCCGGGCCAGGGTCCGGATATCGCAAATAAGGGTCCCCTTTCCTTCGTCATCCAGGCTTCGTACCCGCAGAGGGATACGGTATTCCTGAACAACACTCATCGCCTTGTCGTGGATGACTTTGGCCCCGTGTTGAATAATTTCCATGGCTTCCGTGTAGGTCAAGCCCTTGATGGTTTGCGCTTCCGGTACGATTCGCGGGTCAGCGGTCATTACCCCCACCACATCGGTAAAAATATCGACATACTCAGCTTCCAGGGCCATTCCCAAAGCCACTGCCGAGGTGTCGCTTCCACCCCGGCCCAGGGTGGTTATGTCCCCGGTTTCGGTTGTTCCCTGAAAGCCAGCCACCACGACCACCGCGCCGTCTGCGAGGTGCTTGCGTACCTGCTCCGGACTGACCCGGAGAATCGAAGCATCACCGTATTCCGCGTCGGTAATGATCCCGGCCTGCCCACCGCTTAACACCACCGCCCGCAAACCGGCCCGCCCCAAAGACTGGGCCATGATCACCGCCGAAATGATTTCCCCACAAGACAAGAGGAGGTCGAGATTACGCGCATCAAGTTCCTCGTGTTCCTCCCGGGCGAGACTAATCAGGGTATCCGTAGCATAGGGCGCACCGGAACGACCCATAGCCGAGACCACCACCACCGCGTGTAACCCTTCATCAATGGCTTCTTTGACCTTGAGGGCGGCCTTGTGCCGTAACTGGGGGGTGTGGACCGAGGTTCCACCGAATTTTTGGACCACAATTTTCATCGTTCATCCACCTCGCAATCCTGTTCGAATCCGCTCCATGGCCTGGACCAACACTTCATCTCGGGAAGTGAGCGAAATACGCACATACCCTTCGCCATATTTACCGAACCCGACCCCCGGAGCCACCACCACACCGGACCGCTCTAAAAGATAAGAAGTGAAAGACCTCGAATCGTACCCTCCCGGTACCGGAATCCAGATATAGAAAGACGCTTTGGGAAGCTCGAGTTCGAAACCCATTTCCTGGAAGGTATTCACCACCAGGTTCCGCCGGCGGGTATAAATCGGTAAATTCGCCTCCAGAACTTCATCGACCCGGGAGAGCGCTTCTGCTCCCGCCCATTGGACCGCATTGAATATCCCGGAATCGATGTTGGTTTTTATCCGGCCCAGCACCTCAACGAGCCGGGCATTGCCGATGGCAAACCCGATCCGCCAACCGGCCATATTGAAAGTCTTGGACAGCGAATGAAACTCGATGGCTACATCCCGGGCTCCCTCCACCTGGAAAATGGACGGTGCCCGATAGCCATCGTAACTCACCTCCGAATAGGCCAAGTCGTGAGCGACGATCCAGTCATATGTCTTTGCTCGCGCTATCACCTCCCGGAAGAAATCAATAGACGCTACAGCGGCCGTCGGGTTGTTGGGATAATTGAGGAAAATCAGCCGGGTTCGTTCCAGAATGCTCTCCGGAAACATGGAAAAATCAGGAAGAAAGGCATTTTTCCGCAGGAGGGGCAACGCAACAGAGTTGCCGCCGGCCAGCATGGTACCGATTTTATAAACCGGATAACCGGGGTCAGAAGCGAGGACAAGGTCGCCCGGATTGATTACGCACAAAGGAAAATGGGCAATTCCTTCTTTTGACCCGATCAAAGATACCACTTCCCCTCCGGGATCAAAGGTCACTCCGAAGCGCCGGGCATACCATTGGGTCACCGCTTCCCGAAAAGCTTTTAAGCCCCGGTAAGAAGGATATTGATGATTTTCCTGCCGCCGTGCTTCCCAACACAAACGCTCCACGATAAACTCCGGGGTCGGCAGGTCTGGATCCCCGATTCCCAGGTTCAGGATTTCCACTCCCCGGCTTCTGGCTTCGTCCATTTTCTGCTCAATTTCGGCAAACAGGTACGACGGCAGCTGCTGTACTCGCTGAGCAACGTCTATTGTGATCAACCTCCTTATTAAAAAACCAGGCTTTAACGCAGATTCGCCTGTATAATTGTTCCGGTGAAGACTTCTTCAGCCGGTCCTTCCATCAACACCGCTGAGTCGTCATTAGGCCATGCCACCTTAAGGGTTCCTCCCGGCAGGTGGAAAGAGGCTTCCCGTTTAAGGAGACCCTTCCGCACCGAGGCGACCAGGACCGCGCAGGCCCCGGTTCCACAGGCTAAAGTCGCTCCCGCACCGCGTTCCCAAACTTTCACTTCCGCCTCGCGGGAGTTGATAATCCGTACAAATTCCACGTTGGTTTTCCGGGTAAACCGGGGGTGAGCTTCCAGGATCGCCCCGTATACCATCCAGCTGTCCGGCAGTTCAAAAATGACCGCATGCGGATTCCCCATCGACACGGGCATAAAACTGAAGATCCGGTTATCGACTGCCAGGTTGTATTCTCCCGCTCTCGCCTCCATTCCCTGATCATCCAGGAATATATCGACCGGGGAGAAAGACGGCTTACCCATGTCCACCCGTACGATACTGACTTTTCCATCAGACACCAAGACTTCCGGCGTAATTATCCCCGCCCCGGTACGCACCGGAAAACTCTTCTCCCGACGGATTCCACGCTCATAGACATAACGGGCCAGGCACCGGATTCCGTTTCCGCACATTTCCGCTGTGCTGCCATCGGAATTGATCACCCGCATGCCGATGCTTTGGTCAACCGCATTCTGGTCCACCAGGATCAATCCGTCAGCCCCCACCCCGTAATGACGATCACAGATCTGCCGGGTGAACTCAGGGAGATCAGAAATTGACGCTACTATCTTACCATCCATCAAGATAAAATCGTTACCCAGACCCTGCATTTTCACAAAATCCATTTACCTATCCCCCAAGAGTATCCTTTACAGATCCAGGATCGACTCCAGGCCATAAAAAAAGCCCTGATGGGCGGCCACGTGACGGACGGCCAACACCACCCCGGGCATAAAGGAAATGCGGCTTAACGAGTCGTGCCGGATGGTGAGTGTCTGACCCTCTCCTCCGAAAATCACTTCCTGGTGAGCAATATAACCGGGCAAACGGACACTGTGGATGTTCACCGAACCAACCACTCCTCCCCGGGATCCTTTCACCATTTCCGTACTGTGGTCTTCGAAGATGATATCCCGTTCTTCTCGGATGCCTTCAGCGGTTTTAATCGCTGTCCCGGAGGGTGCGTCTTTTTTCTGGGGATGGTGAAATTCAATAATTTCAGCCCGGTCCATGTACCGGGCGGCTATCCGGGCAAACTGCATCATCAGAACTGCTCCGATTGCGAAATTGGGGGCAAACAAACAGCCGATTCCTGCTTTTTTTGTCTTCTCGGCGAAACCACTGATTTCATCTTTGGCCAATCCAGTGGTTCCAATCACCAGGGATACCTTATGCTCGAGATAGTGAGGCAAGTTTTGACGCAGAGCTTCTGCCTGGGTAAAATCAACCACGACATCATACCTGTCTTGCATCAAGGCCTCCTCTGCCTCTCCTTTTATCATTACACCCAATCGATCGATTCCGGCCACCAGACCGGCATCCTGGCCGACAGCAGCCACATCGATTGCTCCGGCCAGCTCCATACCTGACTTACGGCATACAGTGCGGATAACTTCTTGCCCCATCTTACCTGCTGCGCCGACCACACAGACCCGTATATTTCCCATACCCATCACCTTTCCGCTTGCCCGCCAACCGAATCAACGCAGGGCTGGCGTGCGGTTTATTCCGTTGCGGTCTGTTCACCGACCTGTAACTCTTCCGGGGTGATATCCCGGCGGATAAGATCATACCAATTCTCCGGACGGACGACGAGTCTGGCTACTCCCCCGCTCAGGAAGACAACCCCTGGGCGAGGTAGGTAATTATAATTCGACGCCATCGAATAATTATACGCACCGGTCCCTTCAACCAGCAAATAGTCTCCCGGTTCGATCGGGGCCATCACCGTTTCGGGAATAATCACATCACCCGATTCACAGCACTTCCCCACAATCGAGAAAGACTCGCGCGCGCCGTCACCGGGAAAGCGGTTGACAATCTGAGCCTGGTAGCGGGCACCGTACAGGATTGGCCTGGGATTGTCGGTCATGCCTCCATCCACCGCTACGTAGGTTTTAACCCCGGGAATCCGTTTGACAGTTCCCACCCGGTACAGGGTGCTTCCGGCGATGTTGACGATGGACCGACCCGGTTCGACAAACAGATGGGGCAGAGGATACCCAGCTTTCCGGCATCGTTCCCGCAAGCGGACAGAAACCGCCTGCGCATACTCTTCAATGGTGGGGAAACGCCCTTCTTCCTCATCCAGGTACGGAACACCCAGTCCTCCGCCCACATCAAGTTCGGCAAAAATATAACCGGTTGCCTGACGGAATGCAACCATAAATTCAACCATCGCATCGACCGTCTTCAAAAATGGATCCAATGAAGCGACTTGGGAACCGATATGGCAGTGCAGGCCCTTGATCTCGAACAGACCGCTTTGCAGGGATCGCTCGATAACCCGGTGTGCAATGCCCTCCACCAGGGGTAAACCAAATTTGCTGTCCACCCGGCCAGTGGTGATAAACTCATGGGTATGCGGGTCGATCCCCGGAGTGATCCGGAAAAAAAGCGGCAGTTTCCCCTTCCGGGATCGGGGGGCTTCGTTCAAAAGCATGTCCAGCTCCTGCTCGCTGTCCACCACCCAGCGGCCAATCCCCTCATTGAAGACAATATCGATCTCCTGTTCCTGTTTGTTGTTTCCGTGAAACAGGATACGGGAGGTGGAAAAACCGCTTTGCATGGCCAGATAAAATTCTCCGCCCGATACGGTGTCCAGCCATAGGCCCTCCTCCAATAAAATCCGGCAGAGGGCTGATGTGAGAAAAGCCTTGCCGGCATAGGCGATCGTCGAGTCCGGATAGAATCTCGCAAAAGCGCTACGGTACTCCCGCATGGTTTGACGAAGCCAGTCCTCGTCGATGATATAAAGAGGTGTTCCCAACTCCTGTCCCAGAGTCGCCAGGTCGCACCCGGCGATCGTCAGACATCCTCGTTCATTGTAACTCTTGTTCCCAAGCATAATCACGCCCTGTCCCTTCTCCTGAGTATATCGCAAACTCGATTGACGGTTTGGATTGATCAAAAAGCGTTTTGTGACTGATATCGACCCGTAGTGGAAGAATCGGCCCAGGTGCCGGGCAGTCAGCGGGGCAACGATCCTGTTTCCTCAATCAATCTCTTCCGAAAAACCCATAACCGGTTTCCGGAATAGTTCACCAGCATGGCAAAAAACGTAGCGATCACCTTGCTGAGAATGGTACCCAGCCCCAATTGCTCGTGCAGGAGAGTCAAAATCAGAAGAGAAACCCCCAGGGAGAGAATGTTGACGAAAATAAATTTCATGAACTCACTCATCTGGGGACGGTGTCGAGTCTGGAATGTCCAATAGCGGTTCCACATATAACTGTTACAGGTCGCCGTCCCATAGGAGAGCACTTGGGCAAGCAAATAGTGCAACCCCCCAGCAAGGTAAAGGAGGGAAAAGAGACCGAAATCAACACCGGTATTGAGGACTCCAACGATCCCAAACTTGCTGACCTGCCAGAGATCGGAGCGGTATTTACAAAGAAGTTTCTTGAGCGGGTTGTTCATGGTGTATCCCTTCGGTTACATCGACGATGTACAATGGTCGGTTTTTGGTCTCTTCGTAGATCCGGCCCAGGTACTCCCCGATGATCCCCAAAATGATCAGAATCACTCCGTTAAAGAAGAGGTTGATGACCACGATCGAAGCCCAACCGGGGACGGCCCCCGGATCCCCAACCCGCCGGATAACGACTATGATCAAATAAATAAAACTCATCAGTGACAGGCAAAAACCGACATAAGTGGCCAGTTTCAGGGGTTTGTTGGAAAAGGCGGCTACTGCGTCCCAAGCCAGAGCTAAAAGTTTTCCGAAAGAGTATTTCGTATCCCCGGCCCAACGTTTATCCCGGACGTACTCCACGGCGGTGGTGCGAAATCCGATCCAGCTGACCAAACCCCGTATGAACCGGCTTTTCTCCCGCAATTTCCGCATCGCCCGGCACACCCGCTCGTCGATCAGGCGGAAATCTCCAGTATCCATGGGAATGGTAATGCTCGTCAATCTATTGAGCAATCGGTAAAAGAGGCTGGCGGTCATCCTCTTGAAAAAGCTTTCTCCCTTGCGTTCCCACCTTTTCCCATAGACCACCTGGTATCCCAAGCGCCACCGTTCAATCATCAGAAGGATCACTTCCGGAGGATCCTGCAGGTCCGCGTCGATGATCACCACCGCTTTTCCCCGGGCATGATCGAGACCTGCTGTGGTCGCCGCTTCGTGTCCGAAATTCCGGGAAAATCCGATGAGTCGGGTATCGGAGTGTTGGCGGCACAAACCGGCAATGATCTCCCGGGAGCGGTCACTACTCCCGTCATCGACGAATATCAACTCATAGGACTCCCCGGTCTGGGCCATTACCTTCCGGAGCCGACGGTGGGTTTCTTCGATCACCGCTTCTTCGTTATACACGGGAACGACCACTGAATACACGATTGAATCGGCCAAACTGTTCCCTCCTCTGTAAACACAGGCTATAGCAGTTTAGCAGTTCAGGCTTTTAGGAAGGGCCAATACGGTCTTTATTCGGGTGCTTGACCTACCGCCCCTAATAGCTTGTATTTCTGTTTACCGGGTTGGACCCGTCGGTCTACCGACAGGTTGAATCCAGCCCTCCCCCTGACTTCTGATTACTGGCTTTTTTCCTTATCATTCCCAAATTGTTTTAACCTTCTCTGAACCTCATTGAATCCTTTGCCCTAATAAAAAAACCAGCTGGGAAGCCAGCGCAGATAGGTGGCCACGTAGGAGCGTTCCACGATCATCCCGGAGAGGATGGGGTAGAACAGGGCGAAAAGCCCAACGGTGAGCGCACCGAACAGGATCACCAGAGACCGCCCCCCGCGCCAGCGCTCTTCGATCTTCCCCAGGGTAAAGACCAGTCCGAAAATGAGGAAGGGAACACTGGCGAAATAATGGTAAATAAAGGTAAGCCGGGGTACCAGCATCCAGGGAATAAACTGGGAAGCCAAGGCCAGGAGAACGAAGGTCATCTGACGGTCCTTGCCTTTGACGGTGCACCAAAGGACATAAAAGAAGGTCAGGAAGCCGCCCCACCAGACTGCCGGATTACCGAAGGAGACGATGCTGGAAATCAGACCGTCGGCCAGTTCCTTCCCCTGGTACATCCAGATCGGCCGGGCCATGATCGGCCATTCGTACCATGGTGAGGCAAAGGGATGGGTAGCCTGGAGAAAGCGGTGGTAGCGGTACATGTGAGTCTGGTACCGAATGACATCGGCAAATCCGTGGTCCGGTATCAGCATGACCGGGATATAGGAGAGGAAATATACGCCGAGGGGAACCAGGATGAAAAAGACCACACACCAGGACAGAATCCGGTTCCGGTTGACCGGATAACGAGAAACGATGCGTTCCCGGCGGGTCGTTTCGGCGGTTTGGTCTCCTTCCGTAATTTCTTTTTGTTCCTTCCGGGCGGCATTATATACTCTTTCGTTCTTCCAAAGCGCCCAAAAAAAGATGACCGCCAACCCAATTCCGGCAAAGATCCCATTAAGCTTGGAGGCAGAAGCCATCCCGTAGAACAACCCGGAAAAAAAGAGGGGAGTGATGAGAGAACGAAGGTTCGAGGTGTAAAAATCCCGGCTGATGAACTCGTACATGAAGAAATACATGAGAATGATAAAAAAAACCATAAAGCCTTCCAGGGTGGCAAAGCGGGTATGGGCAAAATGCATGAAATCGAAGGTCAGGAAAAACGCGGCCAAAAAAGCATATTCCGTTTTCCCAAAGAGCCTTTTACCGAAGAGGTAGACCACCGGGATCATCCCCATGCCGATGACAGCAGCGACAATCCGCCATCCAAAGGGATTCATCCCAAACAGGAGAATTCCCAACCCGATGAGGATCTTGGCCAGGGGGGGCTGCGCCGTATCAAAGGGCACCAGCCGGTTGAGGTGTTCGAAGGCGGTCCGGGCAAAATAAATTTCGTCAAAATACATGCCGGTCATGAAGGAGGGCCGTTCCGGGATCGTCGCCTGTTCGTCGAAAAGGTCCTTCGGAGATCCCTGGCTTTCCGGAGCGATTTTCTCATCGAAGACTGCCACGATGGGCAAAGGTTCAAGCGAATCTTCCGAGAAAAAAGCCAGTTCGTTGAGCATCCCCCCGGGACGCAATGCGATTAAACGGGCGTAGCGGCCGGTATTGTCGGCATCGGGAAAATGCCAGAAATAAACGGTTTCCTGGCTGAGGACGATCTCGCCGGTCGGCCGCCACTCCTCCGTATAAAAATCCAAGTAGTACTCACCATTCCCGATGCCCGGGTAAAAGGCGATCCGGGAAATGTCGTAGTCCTGTCCGAAATCAATTATGAAGCTATCGCCGGACTGCATTGGCTTCCAGAAAGTCTCCGGGACCTCCCGGGATCCCAGGTTGAATAAAGATAGGGGAATATACACCGCGAGCAGAACAAAGACCAACAGCCAGTCTTTGCCGGTCATCCGGTAATTACGTTGTTCATCGTTTTTCTTGTCCGCTATCACCAGGCTACACTCCTTCTCCAAGTCGCGATAAATTAATAGGACAATAGGGGGATGGCTGCCATCAATGTTCCCGGTTTTACAACATTATCAGCCAATTTTTACCGGCACCGCCAATTCGGCTTTTCCCGGGCCTCCTTTTTCGATCCAAGACGCTACCAAATATAGCATGTTCAATTGAACGAATAAAGAAGGAAGAGAGGAAAAGGGCGGCATTCTCCGTATGCTCTATCAATCTCTCCCCGGGCACTGATCCGGACCAGCCCCTTCTCTTCGATCAGAGCTCGGGCATCGGGATGAACCCGTGGTGTTCGAAGACTCTTTCCAGTTTATGCATAATCCGTTCCACGGATATGTTGTTCCTCCACTCGAAAAACAATACTGATTTTGCTGCAAAAACTCATTTCAGCGAGGCCCCGTTGCCATCAGCAACGCCTCATCTGGCATTTTCTCGCACGCATCAGACCACGTCTGGTTACAGTGCTGCTGAAAAGGCCGTCCTTGGCATATTTACTTCGAAAATGCGGTGGTTTCGGCGGCTGATTCAGGCAGCTCAGGCCCAGGTTTCCTTCATTCTTTTGCAGCAGAATTACTTATTGCAGTGGAATCATGGTTGTATGCGTGGATCATCCGTAATTGGCTTTGTTGGCTTTTCGGGCTCCCAAACTTTGCAATACCAGCGTATTTTTTCCATCTTAGTTTTCCTATTGGGTTAAAACCGAAAAAACGGGAACTTCTCCGAAGAAAAGGATCGGTATAAGTATACCAGAAGCACCGCAGGTATAATGGGGTCAGTTCTTTTATTCCCTGTAGATATACCGGAGCGGACTGCCTCTACCGTCTTCCGGCGTCTCTTTTCTGTGGTGGTTTTTTTCACCATGGAATGGGTTCTCTTAATCGTTTTTGACTATCATAACCGACTTAGAGGTGTTGACACCTCTGTGACTTGGAGATGTTGATATGTGGCCTATAATTTATTATGAAGTTTGTTTTCGCGCTCTTGCCCACACGAGAGGCATACTCGGCAACGAAATTTATACAGAAGAGACATATTACATTATTGGAAGACCGGGGCTGGTGCCGATTGATAGAAAGAATCAAGAAATTCAAAATTCCGGTACAAAAACTCCGCATCAATGAACCAATCCCTTATACCTTGCTCGATGAAGCAGATCGGGTTATGCTTTTCGCCGGTCAGGTCTTGACCGAGCCGTTTCTTCGTTTTCTCGAAAACCGCGGAGTGTATCATGTCGTTGCTGAAATTGTCGAAAACGGACAAGAGCAGATCGCTCGTCAGGATGTATCCCAAGCGTTAAAGGAAGTCACCCTCCATAACCTGGAAGAAACTATGAATCGGCTTGTTCAGGACAAGCCGGTATCTCTCAAACCAGTCAAAGACAGTGTATGGGAAATCATCAGGGAAATCATGAACCATCATGAACTAGTCGTTCCCATCGCCCAGTTGAAAAAACATGATGACCTTACCTTTACCCACTCCCTTAATGTTGCCATCATCGCTCTGCTCATCGGTCGATACCTTGATCTATCGGAAGATGAGATGGTAACTTTGGGTCTTGGTGCAATGTTTCACGATCTTGGTAAATTGAAAATCCCTTTGGAAATTCTGGCCAAATCGGACCGGCTCACCGATCGAGAATTTCAAACAATAAAGCTACATCCTCTGTTCGCCAAAAAATTACTCGATGAAAAAACGGATCTGTCCGAAGGGGTAAAACAGGTGGTTTTTCAACACCACGAAAAGAAGAATGGAACCGGATACCCCTTGGGGGTCAAGTACCGAGGGATTGCCCCTCTGGCTGCTATCGTCTCTGTCGCCGATATCTTCGATGCTCTCACCTCAAACCGTCCCTATCGTCAGGCCATACCGGTGCCGGAAGCTCTGGAATATCTGATGGGCAACGCCGGTTACACGCTGGACGAAAAAGCGGTGAGGACCTTTATCCACCACCTCTCCCCTTTCCAAATCGGAGACGAGGTGCTCTTGTCCAGCGGAGAGCGTGCCCGGGTTGTGGGGATCAATCATCATGTCCTCTTTCGTCCGCTCGTCAGGATTGTGAACAAAAGCGAGGAAGGAGAACGGGTGCCGGTTAGCGAAATCGATCTTTCCCGAAATCTGACCCTCACCATCCTTTCCTCTCAATAGAATTGCAGTCGGCTTGCAATACATCAATCCAGTCCCAACAAAATATATCGGTGATTGTCCCTCTTGGCTCCCTTTTTCCGTTGAGGATAAAGCTGTGATAGAATACCCCCCGTGAACTGTTACCTGAAATTTCTCGGTACAGCAGGAGCAAGAATCGTGGTCTCTCTTCAGTTGCGGACCTCAGGAGGCATCTGGCTCAAGTGCGGCCCGGCTGCCTTTCATATCGACCCCGGACCGGGAGCATTAGTGAAGGCCCTTTCCAGCCGGCCCCGCCTCGATCCTACAACCCTCGATGCTGTGTTGCTCTCACACCGCCACTTGGATCACGCCAACGACCTCAACATCATTGTTGAGGCGATGACCGCAGGAACAACCCGCAAACGCGGCAGGGTGTATCTTCCGGAAGACGCTTTAACCGGAGAACCGGTATTGCAGAGCTATCTCCGGGAAACCGTCGAAGAGGTCAACATCCTCAAGGAGGGAGGGATCTATCAAATCAATGGTATTGTGTTCACCACCCCGGTGAAACATACGCACTCAGTAACAACATTCGGTTTTTCCTTCCAGCTACCTGGTGGAACGGTTTCATTGATCACCGATTCCCTATTCGATGAGCGCCTGATTGAAGCCTACCGCGGGAGCCGCGTCTTAATCATCAATACTGTGCGACTCAAGCGGGAGTTCTATCCCAACCTGCAACATCTATGCGTTCCCGACGCTGAAGTGCTGATCCGGGCAATCCGCCCTGAAACAGCCATCCTTACCCACTTCGGCATGACCGTTCTGCGGGGAAAACCCTGGGTCATCGCCCGGGAGATGACCGAGCGGACCGGGACCAACATTATCGCGGCACGGGACGGGATGATCTTTGGTCTCGACGAAGATCCCGCCCTTATCCGACCTATGGAATTCTGAGCGGTCCCCGACTGGAGGCGGATCAGAATTTCTCCAGGCGTCTCCAAGAGGAGTTGTCCATATCCCTCAATACCGGGTTAGGGAAAGGTAATACCTCCCAAGCAGGAGGGAAAGAAAAGTCAGCAGTCCGGCAGCGGTGATAATTTGCATAAAAAAACCTACAAAGGGAGCAAACCCAAAAGCCCACATGAGCAGATAACCGGCCAGCAGAAAAAAGATGGAAATAATACCGAAAACGAAATTTTCTCCCAGATTCTCCATAGCCATTTGAAAACTAACTCGCAGTGCCCCAAAAGGATCCTCACTGTCGATAACCAGAGCTGGCATGGTAAACATGAGTAAAAAAGCGAAAATGAACCCGGTGAATATAAACCACATGGAGAAAAAACCGACCAGGAGGCTGAGGATCAAGGCAGCTAAAAGGACGTTGGAGAATCTCCGAGTTAGTAACTGGAAACCTCTTCGCCAGTCGACCGCGCCCCGGAACTTGAAGTCCCAAGCGATTACCGTCAAAAATCCAAGAACGAGAAAGGAGAGAAACAGTCCGGTAAGCAGGAAAAAGATCCCGCTTCCCATGTGGAGAAAACGGCTAACCCAGAAAGGCCGGGCCACCCAAGTCACTCGAAAGGCAAGGGCAAAAAGCACGCCAGGACCCAAGGACACCAGAAACAACGCCGGAAAGTTGAGAGCAAACCGCCAAGTTCTCTTAATTTCCACCTGATAATTCATAGTAACTGTTTACACCTCCCGTCAATAGGACAGTGATGTTTTTCTCTTTTCATCCTCTCTGTCGCCGGGCACCACCGACAGGTTTTCTTCTCTGTAAATAAGGTAGTGACGGATGAATCGCCGCCCCGGCTATCCGACTGGAGGAAGCCTCCTCTGTAAAAATACAGGGTCACCATTTTTTTCTTCATCCCGACTTCCCATTCCCCGACGCCGCCACAACTTGGCCAATCACCTCCCGGGAATCATGATAACGGGAAAGTAAATGGGCCAAACAACCCTGCTGGTAGCATACTATCACCTCTGGTATAAAAAGAGATTTCGCCCGCTCATACCAAAACGTGACAGAAATCGTGCCGGAGCCGGAATTGTCCCCTGAGAGAGCGGATCAGAATTCGAAACTATCCTGGTCGGAAAACATATCGGACAGGCGTGAGATATAGATCTGGATAGCATCTTCGGATATCCGTAGATTTTCCAGAGCCTTGGTGGAGACCTGGTACAACAGACCGTCGACCCCGATACCGATCCCCATAGTCAAGCAGATAAAATCAGATATATGGACAAGAGCCGTCAGGCGGTGGTTATGCTTGGACTGATCCGGGTGGTGGTGAAATGCGATCGCCTCTATCAGTTCAACCGGAAGGTTCCATTTTTCCGCGACTCGCGAACCCACAACGGCGTGGTTGAAGCCCAGGACGATGTCCTCGGCTTCGAGAAAAGGAATCTGGTCCGTTTCAGCTCTTTCCAGTACCTCATGGTATAACTCCCGCATATAACTGTTGAGAACCACCTTCCCTATATCATGGAGAAGAGCGGCGGTATAGGCCAGCTCCGGGTTGGGAAAGCGGATCTCCCGGGCAATGAGTCGGGCGGCAATTGCCGAAGCTTGGGAGTGCTTCCACAATTCGCCCTGGGAAAGAGCGTATCCCTCCATTTTCTGACTCAGGAGCATATTGACCGACGCAGCCATAACCATGCTGCGAATTGTCTGAAATCCCAGGAGAATTGTCGCTTCAGCAATGGTTGGAATTCTACGGGGAAATCCATAATAAGCCGAATTAGCCAATCTCAATATTTTGGCGGTCATGCTCGGATCCTTGCTCAGAACCGCGTTGATGTGATACGCGGTCGAATTGGGATCATCGGTCAATTCAATAACCCTCTTCGAAATCTGCGGCAAGGAGGGAAGATCGTTGACGGCATCCACAATTGAATGCAAAGAAACTTTGCCCACCGCGAACCTCCTTCAACCGGCTGATAGTGAAGCATTTTCCATGCCCAAAGGTGTTTTGATTCAGTTCTCGCCGCTTCCGACAAGACCAAGAGGTATTTCTTTGCCAATTATAATGTTCCACCGATACTATAAACAAAAAAGCGGCGCTTTCTGGACCGCTTTACATATGGACCATAATTTTGATCCGGGAAGGGTGGCGATAGGTCTCCAGGGCCTGGGCAAAATCCACGAGCGGAAACCGGTGGGTGATCAGTGGAGTGACCCGGACCAGATCCCCGGTCAGTAAGTCGATCGCCCGCTGATGAGTGTGGGGATTGACAAATGAACCAAGGAGGGAAATTTCCTCGTGAAATATGAAATAAGGACGTACCGGAATACTGATTTTCGGATCGGTCACCCCAAACCACAGGACCGTCCCCCCGCTCTTCACCAGGTCGAGTGAGTCTTGCATCGTGCCGGCCAAGCCAACATTTTCAATAACCACATCGCCTCCACCGTTGGTCAGGTCCATGATTTCCGTTCGCCATTCGGGACCTCCCGGATCGATGGTCCGGTTCGCTCCAAGGTCCAAAGCAGCTTCCCTTCTGAGGGCAACAGGCTCTATAACGATGACCAAGCCCGCCCCCGCCTTTTGGGCTAACTGGCTCAAGATAAGGCCCATCGGTCCGCCTCCGATAATCACCACCCGATCCCCCACCCGGATTCTGGCCCGATCGATTCCATGCACGGCACAGGCCACCGGTTCGGCAAAGGCGGCCCGCTCCAAAGCGAGGTCATCCGGTACCCGGTAAACGGCATTTCCAGGAAGACGACAATATTCAGCAAAGCCCCCGTCGATCGTCGTTGAAACACTCAAGGCATTTTTACACAGATGAAAGCGGCCGTTTCGACAATAGGCACAAGTTCCACAACCCAGATTGGGATCAACGACCGCCCGATCGCCCTCTTTGAGGTGGGTCACCTCTTTGCCGACCTCAACGATGGTTCCGGAAAATTCGTGACCGGTGATCCGGGGAAAATTTACTGCCCAATCTCCCTGGTGGACATGGATATCGGTTCCACATAATCCGCAACTATGGACTTTCATCAGGACACTAAGCTCATCCGGCCGGGGCATCGGCCTCTCGGTAATTTCGTACTCTCCGGCCCGGTGATAGACCAGTGCTTTCATCGTTGTTCCTCCTCGGCCAATAGAATAGTGATTGGTACATCGCCTACCCTCTTCATTCCATCCCCAATTTTAATTCCCACTCCTATTTTCCCTATTGTACAATACACGACTGCTCCAAGTAAGAGTCGGGCTTAGCCGATCGGTTGATTGAAGGATCAAATATTTACGAAATCACACAATTTCCCATATTTCTCAGTAATTTTTAACGATATTACGCCCTATGATACACTCCAGAGTCAATAATTCGGTGGTTAGAAAGGGAGTGTTTGAAATGAAAAAATCATTGAGCGTTTCGATAGTGGTACTGGTTATATTTCTGCTGGCTACAGTGGTTGTTACAGCCTATCCCATGCACTTTACATCCCGCGGACGATTTAATAAAGACCGATACAACCGGTCAGGAGGAATGATGGGGGATGGTCACGGCCTTAATTCCGAGATCTCCATCCATTGGGAAACCTACCTGCTTCTCCTCTCGGAAAAATACGCCCCGGAACTCAGCGCGGACCTACAGACTGCATGGGACAAAAGAGGTACAATGCTTGAAGAACTAACCAGGGAGGATTGTTTGGAAACCCTGAAGAACATGTTTGACACATTCCAAGAATGGAGAGAGCAGGTCCGCCAGGAACGGCTGACCCGGGACCGGGGCGCCGGTGAGCAACGGTACTTGAGAAGAGACCTGGAAAACCGCCTGCAGACTTTCTGTATGCGGATGAAAGAGGAATGGCAATCACCCTGCCTTCCGGGTCTAACTGATGGCTCTTTGAACAGAAGAATCATATTGTATCAGCTCAGCGAAGCCCTGTACGCAGAAGATTCGGAAGCGATTGCCGGAGTTCTGTCCGAAATTCTCACCTTGGAACTAGCAATAAACGATTCACTTGCGGAGAAACTCGCCCAAAGCGATGCGGAGTAATTAATAAGTATTATGTCGGATGTCGGAGCGGTTACCGATCGGTAACCGCTCCGATTGGAGAAAGCAATGCGTATTTACCTGGTGGAAGACGATAGAAACCTCAATCGCATCCTATCTTCTTACCTGCAGCGGGAAGGCTGGGAAGTGCTGTCCTTTTTCACGGGAGAGGATGCGAAAGCCGCCGTCTCCCAACCTCCCCATCTCTGGGTGCTCGATATTATGCTCCCCGAAATCGACGGTTTTGCCTTGATCAAACTGATCAAAGCCCGGTCGCCTGAAGTGCCGGTCATCTTTATTTCCGCACGGGATGCCGATCTCGACCGGATTGCCGGCCTGGAAATGGGTAGTGATGACTACCTGGCCAAACCCTTTCTTCCCCGGGAGCTGACCATCCGGATCCGGAAGCTCCTGGAAAGGGTTTACAACCGCAAAGAAAAAGAGTTACCGCCCGTCGAACTCTCTCCATACCTGATTCATCTTACTGCCCGGATGGTCACCAGCGGAGGAAAGCCGATCAATTTGACAGCTCGGGAATTCGATCTGCTGCTCTTCTTTTCGAAAAACTCGGGACAGGCATTATCACGGGAACAAATACTTGAGGCGGTCTGGGGACCCGATTATTTTGGTTCCGATCGGGCGGTGGACGACCTGGTCCGTCGTCTTCGAAAAAAAATGCCTGAATTGCGCCTCGATACCCTGTACGCTTTCGGGTACCGTTTGAACCCTCAATGAAAAATTACCCACTGGCCCTACAGATCTGGTTTGTCTTTGCCGCTCTCATATTGGGAATATCCGTGATTGTGCTCAGCATCATGTTGGTTACCTTCAGATCCTTTTTTACCGAGGAGATTTACGCCAGCATCGAAGCCTCCCAAGCACTGTTCGAGCCCGGTGAACTACCAATGATGATGCGCGAGAGGTTGTTCAGAGAACGGATGGATATGCATCACAATTTTCGGATGGTCCGCCATGTGCTTCTTCTTCCCGATGGTCAGACAATACCAAACGTGCGATATCCCCCGGAATTTCTTGACCTGATCCGCAACCAGGCCGCCGCTCAAGAAGGATTGATCGGCCGCTACCGATACCGGGTCGAGGGAAATATCATTTTCTATGTTATCCGGTCGGTTTCCTGGAGAGACCGTACCGTACTGCTGGTTTCTTCAATGCTCGATACTTATCGGGATGATCTGGTAGCCACCCTGTTCGGTCGCTTGGGGTGGATTATGATTCTGGTCTTTGCCGGAAGTATAATTCCTGCCCTGCAGCTTGCCCGTTATCTTACCCGACCGCTTATCTTCCTGGACAACCATGTCAAGGAAATCGCCCGTAGAAATTGGCAAACACCCGTATCACTCGAGAGAAAGGACGAAATCGGTAGATTGGCCAAGGGCATCGACAGCATGCGGATCCAACTTCTTTTACAGGAAAAAGCTCAACAAAGTGTTCTCCAGCACATTTCCCACGCGTTGAAAACACCGGTGATGGTTATCCGCAGTTATCTCCAGTCTATCACCGACGAAGTTTATCCAAAGGATACCCTAGAAAAAACCATTGAAACGCTGCAACAGGAAGCGGAAGGACTGGAAAAGCGGGTACGCAACTTCCTTTTTTTCACTAAACTCGACGTTCTGGTGGACCGACCTTTACAACTTGAACCCTTTGACCTCGCCAACCTAATTCATAATTCAATCGAACGCTTCCGCCTCCTCCGTCCAGAACTGACCTGGTCAATCTCGCCCACGCCTCTTCCGATTTACGGTGAACGGGAATCCATGACCATTCTATTGGAAAACATCCTCGACAACCAGATCCGTTATGCCCGTAGCCATATTGATATTGAACTCCAAACGACGGAAAAAGACATCATCTGCAAGGTGACTAACGATGGCCCCCTGCTCGATCCGGAGATGATCCAATCCCTCTTTGAAGTTTATCGAACCGGTTACCGGGGAGAATTCGGACTCGGGTTGGCCATCGCCCAAAAAATTGCCACCCGACATGCCGGAACAATCAGTGCCGAGAACCAGCCCAATGGGGTAATGTTCCTCATCCGCCTTCCTTATTTAAAAAAGTAAAGGGAAACGATAAAGTGCCGTATGGGCCAAAAGGAATGAGAGGGTCTTCTGAATTCATTTGCCGAAAATAGTCCGATGTTTTACAATATACTCATGAGGTATTTCTTGACTCATCAAAAAGTCATTACGAGAGCGCGTCAGTCGCCATCTGGTCGAAGGAGATAGATTAGTTGAAAGCTTTCTGCCGGTCACTTGTCCTTGGACTAATTTTTCTTGCTTCAGCCGGTCCAGTCATTGCACTCGATCCGATCGACCAGGCGCAATTGTTCTTGGAAAAGGGATTAGACCAGCGGGCTATAGAAACTCTTCTTCCTCTTTTGGAAAGCAAAGACGAAGAACGTCTTTCGCAAGTGGTGGAAATTCTCTACTCTCTTTACAGTTTAAAAAGTGATACCGCACGCTCGATTGAGGTCCTGGAAACCTTCATTCATCGCTTTCCCGATTCGACCATGACCCCGCTTTATCTTTACTGGGTGGCCAAACTGGAAGAAAATCGCGGGCAACACGAAAGAGCTCAGAACATTTACCGTGATCTCATCGGGAACCGCCTGACGAAAAGTAAGGATCCCTATAATCTGCTTTCTTCGGTTTATGAGGATTTGGCTTACAGCCTGGAAAAAAATCAGAAAGATTTCCCTGGGGCCATTCAGGTTCTGGAACATCTGCTGCAAGCACCCATTCATCAGGAAGAGCGAAACCGGATTATGAATCAGGTAGGGATGCTATACGAAAAAATCGGCAATGTTGATCGGGCAAAAAATATCTACCGAGAAGTCGTCGCTATCCTCCCGGATTGTCCCGCCCGGAACTTTGCTGCCCTGCGGCTGATTTACCTGGAAAGCGAACCGACCTGGGCCAGACAAGACCTGCAGACGCTCGCCAATGAACTGCAAGCGGCGTTTTCCGGAAAAGATCTCGCGGTGCTCGGAAGCCTGGCAAAAGCCGGTGATTTCTGGTTCGGACTCATGTACAGCGAGTTTGAGGTCGGTGAATTCGCATTAATTGAATCGTACCTGGCTGAATATCTTCCGTACACCACACCCGTTTTCCGTGAACTGGAAAAAAAAGAAAACGGCTATCATTTGAAGATTGAAAACTGGCCCGACCCGGAATACGATATAATGTATCTTTCAATCGAAGAAGGCCGCAACGGGTGGGAATGGACAGGCGTCATTCTCTCCAGTCACGAACTCGAATCACTGTTTTAGTGTTGAATGCTGGCAAAAAACTTCATGGAGAGTGTTTGATGCTATGAGCCGTACCTCAACAAAACAAAGAAAGACCCAGGAAACCGACATCGATCTTTCGTTGAATCTCAATGGCACTCGAAAGATCGATCTGGATATGGATATACCTTTCTTTCCTCACCTTCTGAAAAGTATGGTCTTTCACGCCGGCTGGGACCTGCGAGTGCGGGCGTTGGGAGATCTGGAAGTCGACGCTCATCACACCGTTGAAGACGTCGGCATCGTTCTTGGCCAAGCCCTCCGCGAGGCACTCGATTCCGGTCCGGCATACCGGCGTTTCGCCTCGTGCTTTATCCCGATGGATGAGGCGCTTGCCCAGGCAGTCGTCGATGTTAGCGGTCGCGCGTACCTGATCTATGATGCTCCTCATCTTCCAGAACGGGTCGGTTGCTTCCCTACCGAACTAGCCGAAGAGTTTTTAAGATCGCTGACCAGTAACGCGCGGATCACGCTCCACGCCAAAATATGGTGGGGGAAGAGCGCTCACCATCTTTTGGAAGCTTTGTTCAAAGCCACCGGCCGTGCCTTGGGTGAAGCGTGCCGAACCAGCGACGAGGAAGTCGCTTCAACCAAGGGAACTCTTTCCTGAAAGACGGAGAACGGATTGTGGCGGTTGTTTCTCTCAACAAAGACAATAACCTTTCCTTCCTTAGCTATTGACTTTTTTCAAGGCTTCCTCCAATTGGATCGCCAGCCGACAAAAAGGAGTGGAGTGAAAAACCTAAAAGTTATTTCAGAGTAGTCAACCTATCGGTGCCCGATGGCAGCGAACAGGATAATTAAGGAGGGGAAGAAGCGCGCAAAGGTTTTCACCCGTCACTGATCACCCATCACTGATCACTGTTTTATCTACAGGGGAGAATTCAATGATCGCGATCATCGATTATGGAATCGGCAATTTGCACAGCGTAGCCAAAGCTGTCGAAAAGCTTGGTGAAAGACCAGAAATAACCAGCGATCCTGAACAACTCAGAAACAGCCGGGGGATTATCCTGCCCGGCGTTGGATCGTTCGGAGAAGCTATGGCAGAACTGGAAAGGAAAGAATTGGTTCCGGTAATTCGTTCATTGGCAGAAGAAAAAAAGTTTTTTCTCGGAATCTGCCTTGGATCACAGCTTCTGTTTGAGAAAAGCCAGGAAGCACCCACAACAAAAGGGCTTTCGCTTATCCCCGGTGAGGTCAGACGGCTCCCGCCGACCAACAATGTCCCCCATATGGGCTGGAATCAGGTATATTTCCAGCAAACTACATCTTTA
>DATIKP010000116.1 GCA_035477455.1 Atribacteraceae bacterium | reverse complement strand
TCTCCTCTTCAGCGAGGGTGAGCGGAGGGGACAGAAGAGCAATCCATTCCCCGCATTGTTCCGGGGAAGGGATGAAGAGGATGCGGGCGGGAAGCGCTTCGGCGGCTGAAAGGGACACCGTTACAGAAAAGAACCGCGTACCCCCGATTGGTCATGGTATCTGTTAAAATAGGAATCATCAGGCACCTCTCTTTTTTGAGGATTGGCGGCTTGTCCGCCTATGTCAATTGCACCAAAAAGGAGAGGTGTTTTCATTAGAAAATCCGGTAAAACAAAGGGTTTCAGCGTGTTTTGCGTCCTGCGAAAGTTGAGAGTATAAGTATATACTTTTCAGCGAAAATGTACTAAAGCCACGGAAGACCTTTGGGAGATTAAGGAAATTGCCTGCGACCTGAAAGACCTGGGCAACATTGAGCGGATATCGGTCCCCGGTCGACACAGCAAGAAGTCCCCCATCTGGAACGAAATGCTGAACACTTACCACTATCTGGGAGCAGGTCCGCCGGGCGGTACGCAAATACGGTACCTGATTCATAGTGGGGTTTACGAATGGTTGAAGGCAATGAGCTTCAGTGCGGCAGCTTGGCCCTGCCCCCCCCAAGTGGACCACCTTCCCTGCGACAACAACATGGTATCATGATGTTCAGGGAAGGGAAACGGCACCCTTGGAGGGAGGCGGCACCCCTGGAGGGAGGCAACTCCTGAACAGGAAAAGCCATCAAAACCGGTATTCATCACGACTTAAATTCCAAGTGGTGAGGGAGTTGAGCAAGGGGGATAATCATCCTGGAAAACAGGGTCGGTTTCCTCACTGAAGTGTTGCCCGAAGGGGTATGAAAAGTGGTCCAAAGTACGGGGGCCATATCCCTTGGCCTACAGAGACCCACGACAAAAGATCTTGTTCGACGGAGGCAGAGCATGACCGTGATGCAACTGTTGAAAGGGAATCGCGAGGAAATCCTTCGGATCGCCCAGAAGCACGGCACGCGCAATGTGCGCGTGTTCGGATCGGCCGTACGGGGAGAGGAAACTGACGAAAGCGATATCGATTTGCTCGTCGATGTCGGTGAGGAGACCAGTCCGTGGTTTCCGGCCGGACTGATAGAAGACCTTGAAGAACTCTTGGGTCGACCTGTTGACGTTGTCACCGAGGATAGTCTCTACTGGCTGCTTAAGCGGCGGATTCTAAGAGAGGCAAGGCGGATATGAAAAAAGACCCCCGCGTATATCTTGTCCATATTCTAGAGTGTGCCGTGAAGATCGAACGGTACCTCAAGGACGGAGAAAGGACTTTCTTTGATGATACGATGATCCAGGACGCTGTGGTGAGGAACTTCGAGATCATCGGCGAGGCGGCGAAACGCATTCCCGACGAGTATCGCCGGCAGCACCCGAATATCCCCTGGCGGCTGATGGCTGGTTTTCGGGACGTTCTGATTCATGACTACGAAGGCGTGGATCTGAAGCGGGTATGGAAGATTGCAGCACAGGATCTGCCACCGGTAAAGGAAGCCGTTGCCAGGATGCTCCCGCCGCTTGAGCAGCTCGAGAGGGAATTGGCTGGCGACGAGAACCCAGACGGTGACGGGGGGAGTGTCCAATGAGCATCCAGCTCAAGCCCTGGTACGCTGTTGCGATTCCTCACGAGGACATCCGCAAAGGGCGCCTCGCTTCGGCCGTCTTCGCCGCGAACCTCTGGGCGGTCGTCCAGGACGCGGCCCCGGATGTCTGCCCCGACCCCGAGGAGCTCTTCCGCAAGACCTGCCTCACGACCGGACTGTCCACCGTGCTGAATCGGGTCGCGGGGGTGTTACGACAAGGCGGCGAGACCGGAGACCACATCAAGTTTTAGAAAGAGGACATTTTAAGCGAGTTCTTGAGAGGAGATTGTCAGCGAGGTTCAAGACCTTCCTCATACCCCCTATTGAGTTATTGAACCACTTACGGTATCATGATTACGGGAAAATCATCAGATGACCTGCTCATATGCTCATTAAAGAAAATTTGGTCGATCAAGCCAAAAGAGGCATTATCGCCTACATATTCAAAGAAAATCTCTCCAAGGGGAGTAAACTTCCCTCCATAGAGCAGTTGGCCGTCCTGTTCACGGTGGGACGCTCAACGGTGCGGGAGGCGATACGGAGCCTGGTACAGCTCCATATCCTGGAAGCCCTGCAGGGTAAGGGGACTTTTGTCGCAGTTGATCCAGCCTCCTTAGGCAAGGATATCGCCCGATTGAGTAGCGTCACCGAAATGGCCCAGGACTCGGGGATCGAATTGTCGAACCTGCGGGTGCAAAGGAAATCGATCGTAGCCGATGCCCCTCTTGCCCAGAAGCTCGCGGTGGAAGCGGGCACCCCCCTCGTGCTTCTGCAAAGAACCCGCGGTCTGGACGGAGAACCGATCGTCTACCTGGAAGATATCCTTCCGGAAAAGGTAGTGGCGGGGTTTTCCGAAGACGATTGGAACGGATCCCTTTTCCGGGCTCTGGAAAGAAACGGTACAGCGATCGCCTTCTCCCACGCTAAGATCATCCCCTACTATTCTGACGTACAGTTCATGAGCAGGGTGGGACTCAAAAAGCAAGCCTGTTTTCTTCTCCTGGAACACCTCCACTATGACCACCGCGACCGGGTGATCGCTTTTTCCAATGACTATTACCATGGCGAGTATTTCCATTTTGAGGTGCTGCGTAAGAGATTGTGAGCGACGAGGATAGGGAGGGATTACCGATGAACATGGAGATTCTCCTCGCTTTTAAGGAAATGGAATACGGAATGACCGAGCGCATCCGTTCCATGCGTGAAGCACTTCTGGACAGCGTTCCCCGGCTCTGCGTGGAACGGGCCCGCGCCTACACCCAAACTTACCGGGAAAACGAAGCCGATCCCCCCATCGTCAGGCGGGCGAAGGCGCTGGCCAAGACGCTTGAGACTATGAGTATCTTTATTTACAAAGACGAGCTTCTGGTAGGTAACCAGGCCTCCGTACCGCGGGGGGCGCCAGTCTTCCCCGAATATTCCTGGGACTGGCTTCTGGAAGAGATGGACTCTTTTCAACAACGCCCGGGAGACGTTTTCCTGATCGATGAGGAATCAAAGACCATCCTGCGGGAGGAGGTCATTCCTTACTGGAAGGGAAAAACATTGTATGACCGGGCTTTACACCTCATCCCCCCGCTCGCGCTGGAGGCCCAGAAAATCGGGGTCATTTCCGGGAGAGGAAACGTCACTTCCGGTGATGGACACATCATCGTTCACTTTCCAAAGATACTACAAAAAGGCTTAAGGGGTATCATCGCCGACGCGGAGTGGAAACTCGCGCTCCTGGAACCGGGAGATCCGGCCATGATCAAGAAGCGTTCCTTCTACGAAGGAGCGCTCATCGCCCTGCGAGGTATGCTCTGTTTCATCGAACGGTACGCCCGGTTAGCCGAACAGGAGGCGAAAACGACGGTCCGCCCTCACCGGGCGCGGGAGCTTCGGGCAATCGCCCGGAATCTCCAGGCTCTCACTGCGGGTCCCCCTGGTGACTTCCGCCAGGCCCTGCAGTTGATTTGGTTTGTCCACCTGGTGACCCAGATCGAGAGTAACGGGCACTCCTTTTCCCTGGGACGGCTGGACCAGCAACTCGCTTCCTTCTGGCAGCGCGACCAGGAGGCGGGGACCATCACTCTTGAGGAAACCGTGGAACTCCTCCAGAACCTTTTCGTCAAGATGTTCACCATCAACAAGGTCCGCCCCTGGGCCCACACCAAGTTCGGGATCGGCTATACCACCTACCAGAATGTCACCATCGGCGGGCAGGACCAGGGGGGCCGGGACGCCACCAACGAACTTACGCTTAGTATTCTCAAAGCGGTAGGGGGAGTCAGGCTGACCACACCGAACTTGTCCGCCCGCTATCACGCCGCCTCTTTCCACTGGTATCTCACGGAATGTGCCCGGGTCATCCGGCTGGGTTTCGGGATGCCGGCCATGAAAAACGACGAAATCATCATTCCTGCCTTACTGGACAAGGGAGTTCCGGTAGAGGACGCCCGGGATTATGCCATCGTCGGTTGCGTCGAAGCCGCCGTCCCGGGAAAATGGGGCTACCGAAACACGGGGATGACTTTTTTGAACGTTCTGAAGGTGCTGGAACTCACCCTGCACGGCGGTAGGTGCCCCACCTACCAGGTGCGCCTCCACCCCAACAGACTCCCGGCGGAATGTGAAACGTTCGAGGAATTTTACCAGGAATTCTCCCAGCAACTCGCTTTTTACACCCGGTGCGAAGTCATGATGGACGCTGGGGCGGATACAGCCCTGGAAGAAATGGCACCTGATGCCTTCTGCTCCGCCCTGGTGGAGGATTGTCTAGCCCGGGGTAAGAGCGTCAAAGAAGGCGGAGCGGTCTACGACATGGTCAGCGGGCCTTTCTCGGGACTGGCCAATGCAGCCAACAGTCTGGCCGCGATCCGCAAACTGGTTTACGAAGACGGCGAACTTTCCTGGAGTGACCTCATGACCGCTCTCGGTGAAAATTTCGTAGGAACGACCGGAGCGACGGTGCGAAAAACAATACTCGAACAGGTACCCCAGTACGGGAACGACGAAGACTATGTGGACCAACTGGCTGGCCGGGTCATGAACTCCTACCTCATAGAGCTAGCGCAATACCGGAATACCCGCTGCGGCCGGGGACCCATCGGGGGGAGCTACTGCGGTTCCACCTCCAACATCTCCGCCAACGTCCCCCTGGGAATGGCGGTCGGGGCCACTCCCGACGGACGGAAAGCCCGGGAACCGATCGCCGAAGGTGCGTCACCCTATTACGGGACGGAAAAAAAAGGCCCGACCGCGGTTTTGAAGTCGGTGAGCACGTTACCCACGGTGAAGATGATCGCCCAACTCCTGAATCTGAAGTTCACGCCCGCGGCGCTTTCCACCGACGAAGATCTGAAACGACTGGTTCACCTGATCGTCGCCTTTTTCCGGGACCTGAAAGGGTGGCACGTCCAGTTCAACGTGGTCGAGGCCCGGACGTTACGGGAAGCGCAGCAAAACCCCGAAAAATACCGGGATTTGATTGTCCGGGTCGCCGGATACAGCGCCCTGTTTATCGCCCTGGATCCCTGCACCCAGGAAGACATCATCCGCCGGACCGAACACGCTTTGTAAGGGGAAAAACGGTATGAGGGAGCGCCGCGCCATCGGGATTGACATCGGAGGGACCAGGCTGCGGATCGGCCTGGTCAACGAGCGCCTGGAACTTGCAGAATACATAGAGACCCACGAACATACCTTCCTTTCCCCTCATGAGTCGGTCGCTTTTATAGGGCAAACTCTTAGCCCCCTCCTCGCGCGGCACGGGCGAAACAATATCCTGGGTATCGGGGTGGGATATCCCGGTCCGGTCTGCGGTCGTCTGGGTTCAACCTTTTCCTATTGCAATCTTCGCGATTTGCGCTGGAACCGGGTTCCGCTGGCCAAAATGCTTGAAGAAAATACGGCTTTACCGGTTTATCTGGACAATGACGCCAACCTGGCCGGCCTTGCCGAGGTCCACCTGGGCGCCGGAAGGAGCTTCCAACACATCGTGTACATTACCATCAGCACCGGAACCGGCGGGGCCATCTTTATCGACCGGCGCCTCTACCGCGGTTTTCTGGGAGGAGCCGGAGAGTTCGGACACATGGTGGTCGATCTCCATGGATCACGGTGTAAGTGCGGGAACACGGGGTGTCTGATGTCCCTGCTGTCGGGTTTGGGTCTGGAACGACTGCTCGAGGAAGAACCCGCCGGCCAGAGGTTGCTGAGCGAAAACGCCCCCCCTGCTGACTGTGTCAAAAAACTGGTGGAATTATGCCGCTTGGGCCACCCCATCGCCAGGGAGATGCTCCGGCCTCTGGTACACTACGTGACGGTCGCCTTCCTGAACATCATACACATTCTCAATCCCGAGATCATCGTGGTCGGCGGAGCCTTGGGAAAAACCCTCCTAACCTTGTACCTTGATGAAGTGCGGGAAAAATTGCGCTTGATTCTACCAAAAGAGATGGTGGATGAAACACGCATTCAGGTCGCCGAGTTGGGAGACCACAACGGAGTTCTCGGAGGAGCGATCCTGGTTTTCGAAAACGTATAATGACCAGGAGAGGACCAACAATCATGAAAGGCCTGATTTTTGATATCCAGCATTATTCCCTCCAGGACGGACCGGGCATCCGAACCACGGTGTTTTTGAAAGGCTGTCCCTTGCGTTGCCGGTGGTGCCATAACCCGGAATCCCAGGACATGTTTCCCGAGATCGGTTTTTCCGAGAACAAATGCCAAAGGTGTGGGGCCTGTGAGGAGTTCTGCCCGCGGAAGGCTTGCAGTCTCCATCATCCCTTCCGGGTGGACCGGCGGCTTTGTGACGTCTGCGGCCGCTGTGTTTTGCCCTGTCCCTCCTCGGCCCTGGAAATTATCGGACGGGAGGTTACGGTGAAGGAGGTGGTCGCCGAAGCGCTCAAAGACGAGGTCTTCTACTTCCAGTCCGGTGGGGGGGTGACGATTTCCGGCGGAGAACCGTTGCGCCAAGGCAATTTTGTCACCGAGCTGCTCTTTGCCCTGAAAGCCCTGGGTTATCACCTGACCCTCGATACCTCGGGATATAGCCGGGGCGATGAAAGCGACCTGCGGCAACTCCTCGCTCTAGCTCCCGACCTGGACCTCATTCTCTACGATTTGAAACTGATCGATGAGCAAAAACACCGGGAATACGTGGGCGTCTCGAACCAGACGATTTTGGAAAACGCCTGCATTCTCGGGGTGAAGTACCCCCACAAGGTCGTTTTTCGCTATCCCCTCATCCCCGGCCTCAACGACTCTATATCGGACATAAAAGCCCTGGGGACATTTCTGTCCCGTTTTCCGAGGTGTGCGCTGGAAATCCTCCCCTACCACCGCCTGGGGGTGGGAAAGTACCGGAAGACCGGAAGAGCGTGGGAACTCGCTGAACTGATGCCCCCCAAAGAAGAACTGGTCGCTCAACTGAAGAAAGAACTGGCCAAGTTCAGCAATGTGACCGTCCAATGAATGGGCCACGGTGGTTTAACAGGGTAAGGTCCCTGAGAAAAGGCGTTTCCCGGCTGAACTCACCCGGATTCTCCAAAAACCAGGTGGCCAATTTGTAAGATCTCTTCCAAATAACCCAGAGCTTTCTCGGCATCTTCCAGGGTGTAGTACTCCGAAGGAACCACATCGTGAGCGCCATAGAAGGCGAGCTCACGATCACGGCGCAGATCCTTCGAGATGGTACTGATTCTGGCAATCTGCATCCTGATCGCGTGGGGAAAGAGCGACTCGTGTTTCCGAAAGATTCCTCCGACATCGTGGAGTTTCGGAACTTCCAGACCAAATTGCAGGAGAATGCCTTTTAACAGTAATTCTACCGTTTCCTGCACTTCCCGCACGACATCGGCATAGGCTTCTTCCTGATACAAGGTCAGGATCGCTTTTTTTCGTTTGAGAACTCTCTCATAATAATCTCTGGCTAACTTTTTGTTCATCGTTGATTCTCCAGTAGGTAACCCCCATCTCCTCGTCTTCTACCACAGTTCCATTCCGAAACAAACACTCGATGGAAAGGAGAATTTTCTCGAGCAGGCCTTCCGGGTCGAGTAGGATGACAAAACCACCGGGAAAGCCTGAATAGAGAGGATGGAAATACCTGGCCTCCTCTACGCTCATTATGACCGGATTGACCTGGATACCCAGGCGGTCTTCGTCAAATTCGACGTTTTCGTAGCGTTTTCTGCCCGATGGAACCGTCCGGCAGACGATGAAAAGATCAAGATCTGACGATGAAGAAAAATCACCCCTGGAGTAGGACCCAAACACAGCGAGAGCCACCAGGTTCGTTTGGAACATTTCCTCAACGGAACACTTGATCTGGTTGAACAATTCGGTTCTCGATCTGATCATGCCTCCATTCTACCAGAATTCCAGCCTGGTGTATAAGCACGGTTTCTCCGTCTTCCCAAAGGACAGCGGATGAAAGAATCAGAAAAATACCACAGAGCCGCCGAAGACGGGTGAAAGGTCCCGGTACCGGACGCCGTTACCTTCTCTTTCCCCGGTCTATGGGTCCTTTCCCGTGTTCCGGAACAAGATAGGAAGATTTGAACAGGAGCCGCGGTTAGTTTTCTGGGGAAAAAAAATCCCCCCCCTCAGCTCGCTACAGAGGGGGGGGGTCAGAAGGTCACGAGAATCCGGAGAAAACCGGGATCAGGCTTTTCCCGCGCTGTCCAGCAGTTCACACTTGGTGATATACATCTTCTGCAGTTCTTCGCGGGCCGGCCCCAGGTACTTGCGGGGATCGAATTCCTTGGGATGTTCGGCCAAGTATTTACGGATCATGGCGGTCATGACCAACCGGCCGTCGGAGTCGATGTTCACCTTGCAGACCGCCGATTTCACCGCCCGCTGGATCTGCTCTTCCGGGACCCCGGCGGTGTTCCCCAGCTGTCCGCCATACCGGTTGATGATTTCCACGTAGAGCGGAAGCACCGAGGAAGCGCCGTGGAGCACGACGGGAAATCCGGGAAGTCGCTTTTCGATTTCGGCCAGGATATCGAAGCGCAGCGGTGGAACCTCTTCCCCCGGTTTGACCTTGAATTTGTAAGCGCCGTGGGAAGTCCCGATGGAAATGGCCAGGCTGTCCACCCCGGTTTTACCGACGAAGTCCTCGACTTCTTCCGGCTTGGTGTAATGGCTCACTTCGTGGGAGACGTGATCCTCGATACCGGCCAGCACCCCCAGCTCCCCTTCCACGGTGACGTCGTGCGCGTGAGCGTAATCGACTACCTGCCGGGTCATGGCTACGTTTTCGTCATAGGACAGGCCGGAGCCGTCGATCATCACGTTGGAAAACCCGAAGTCCACGCAGCTTTTAGCCAGTTCGAAGGAGTCGCCGTGATCGAGATTCAGGGCGATGGGAATATCGCCGCCCATTTCTTTGGCCATTTCCACCGCTCCCGGGACCATGTAGCGCAGCAGAGTCTGGTTGGCGTACTGGCGCGCCCCTTTGGAGATCTGCAGGATCACCGGCGAGCGGCATTCCACACAGCCGGCGATGATCGCCTGAAGCTGTTCCATGTTGTTGAAGTTGTAAGCCGGGACCGCGTATCCGCCGGCCATAGCTTTCTTGAACATATCCCTGGTGTTCACCAGACCTAATTCCCTGTAACCTACCGCCATCGTCATTCCTCCCCGTAAACGCGTTGTTGATACGAGTCAACGTTACTTCGTGTCTATGGAAAAACCTTGCGGATAACAACCTCCGGACTTCTTCCCGCTAAACCTGGCCCAGTTCCGTCTCCGGCCCTCCCCGGTGACCTCCTTTATCCCTTTTTCCCGTTGCCCGGTGAGACCGTCGCCGGCTGCCCCGGAACGTTCTCAGGGTCTTTATTTTCGCACTACACCATAGCTTGAGCCTGCCATGCGGATCCCTGTCCACACAAGAAGACGGGTGAAGCGAGGAACCAACGGCCAAACCGGCGTTCCATTATACCATTCCGTCCCCGCCCATTCAACCACTTGTTTTTTTTGGCCTTGCCGCACCTCTTGCCTCCCCCACCGGTTCTCAGTAGGGCCGTTTCGGGGTATAATAGATGAATTCTGCCTGAGACAGCCGAAATCACCGGTGTCCGGCGCGTCGTTCAGGCTCTTTTCCATGACCCCTCCGGTGACCCCGGAGGGAAGCGATAAATAAGGCGGATCAGTAAGGACCGGCCGTGCACCGTACGGGATGAGGCCCCGGCCGCAGCGACTAACGGTATCCAAAGAAGCGGAAGACAAATTGCCCGTGGGGAGATCGCCTGCCATACCGGTAATCCTTCGCACGGATCCCGGGGTGTTGTCCTTTTTCCCGAACCGCTGATACACCATACGACACACTTGACTGGAGGTCTTTCATGAAAACCAAAGCCGTCCGCATCTATGGAAAAAACGACCTGCGCCTGGAGGAGTTCGAACTGCCTCCGCTCCAGGAAGACGAAATCCTGGCCCATATCGTTTCCGACAGCATTTGCATGTCCTCGTACAAAATGGCCATCCAGGGAGAAGAGCACAAGCGGGTCCCGGACAATTTGAGCCAAAATCCGGTGATTGTCGGTCATGAATTCGCCGGGGAACTGGTCGAAGTCGGCGCCAAGTGGCGCAAGGATTTTGCCCGGGGAGACAAATTTTCCATCCAACCCGCCCTCAACTACCAGGGGAGCTTGGCCGCGCCGGGCTATTCCTTCCCCTATATCGGCGGGGATGCCACCTATGTCATCATCCCCAACGTGGTCATGGAACAGGGCTGCCTTTTACCCTTCCGGGGAGAGGCCTTCTTTCACGCCTCGCTGTCTGAGCCAGCCTCCTGCATTATCGGAGCGTTTCACGCCAGCTACCACACCGAGAGCGGAAAATATGTCCACCAGATGGGGATCAAACCCGGCGGGAACCTGGCCATCCTGGCCGGGGCCGGCCCAATGGGCCTGGGGGCGATCGACTACGCCATCCACTGCGACCGCCGGCCCAAACTCCTGGTGGTCACCGATATCGACGACACCCGCATCGGCCGGGCGGAAGCTATTTTTACTCCGCAAGAGGCTGAACAATACGGAGTTACTCTCCGGTACGTGAACACCGCCTCCCTCGCCAACCCCGCCGAATATCTCCGCTCGCTGACCGGAAAGGGCGGATACGACGACGTGTTCGTCTTTGCTCCGGTCAAACCGGTGGTCGAACAGGGCGATCGCATTCTGGGTCGGGACGGCTGCCTGAATTTCTTCGCCGGGCCCACCGATCCCGATTTTTCCGCCCTCCTCAACTTCTACAACGTCCACTACGCCTCCACGCATCTGGTGGGTACCTCCGGGGGCAATACCGAGGATATGAAAGAAGCGTTGCTGATGATGGAACAGGGAAAATTGAACCCGGCAGTGATGGTCACCCACATAGGCGGCCTGGACGCGGTGGTGGAAACTACTCTGAATTTACCCCACATACCCGGTGGGAAAAAACTGATCTATACCGGCTGTGAGATGCCCCTTGCCCCGATCACCGAATTCAGCGAAAAAGGCAAGAGCGATCCCCTCTTCCGGGAACTGGCTTCGATCACCCGGCGGCACAACGGGCTGTGGTCGGCGGAAGCAGAACGGTTTCTGCTGAACTCATTCACCAAAGTATAGGAACCCCATATTCTCCATCTGGTAAGACCCGGGACAGCGGTGCTTTGCGGAAAGCGGAGCTGATAGCGGGGCAAGCCGGGCCGCGGCGGCGAAACACAGGGGGAGCGGCGGGTTAAAACCGGTGATTGACGAGTTCGGTCACCCGCCGGGTCAGGTCGGGATCGGCGAAGGGGTTTCGGCATTCCCAGTAGACCTGTTCCACCGCGGCGACCAGCTCGGTCGGGAGGACCAGGTCGGGTACTTCTTCAAGATAAAGAGCGTCGGGAAACAAAGCGTTGGCGACCTCGTAAACGAACACCTGGGCCGAGGTGTAGGAGTCGGTGGTCAGGTTGAGCGGGTTCGTGTCCGGTTGACGGGTAAAAACCTGCTTCAGCACCAAATCTTCCCGCCGGGCTTCCAGGAGAAATTCCCGGCTGACCAGACCTTCCACGCGCCACTCTCCGCGGCAATCGGTATTCACGACGACAACCTCTCCCCCGTCACCCCACAGGGTCACCCGGGCAAAGGATAAGGGTATGGGTTCATCGCCGACGCAGTAATCCACGAAGCAAACCCCCGGGATCACCACTTTACCGCCGGTTACCGCTCCCCTTCCCGGCTCCCCCCAAGAAGCCGTGCATCCACTCATCAAAACCCCTCCCATGATTCCCAGAACGACAATGACCACTACCCTCTTCGTCAATTTCACACAGGCCACCCCTTTTTCCGCGATATGGCCCAGTATACTTGAAAGCCTATCCGCAAACTATAGGAAATCGGTCCTATTTTTTAAGCGCAAAGTCCCGATTGCGAGAACCGGTCCCTGGCAGCCGGTAAGTGTGAAGCTTGAGGCCATCATGGTAACGGGGGGTTATCCGATGCCCCGTCTGTCCGGGAATAGAAGATCGAACCTGCGATAAAATAGAGGGTTGAGCCTGACCTTCCCCCCGAAATAACAGACAGCATATTAAGGCGCCTGTTCAAACTCACTCATCTTTTTGTCCATGAGAAGACGGCCAGCGCTTTTTTTAAGATCTCCCGTTCTTCCCGCCGGTCCCGATTCTCTGTGGGGAGCCGGGGGAGTTCCTCATCTTTCGGGGGTTTCCCCTGCCCCGCGCCGGAAAAGGGGGTGAGGGAGTCTTGTTCCTGCTGCTGGACCCAACGGTACAGGTTGTTTTCCGGCACTCCAAAATCCCCGGCCCCTGAGGGGACCCTTCGGTACTCTTCCCGGACCAGGCGGAGCCTTTTCAACTGTAATTCGGGATCGGACTTTCCAGGTTGTGGTCCAGTGTTCTTTCGTTCCATGGGGACACACCTCCTCTACAAGAGAGCACCCCGCTCTTGTTGATGTGTCCATTATTTCAGGGGAATTCCAAGTCACGCCGGAGCCGAGCAGGCAAACTCCTTGGATCAGGTGGTGGAGGAAATTTACCGGTACGCTAGCGGAGAGCCCGGCTGGTGAACAAAGTGTATACCCACTGCTTGCTGTACCTTTCCCGCTTCTATCCCGGCTAAGCAGGAGGCAAGAGGAGTCTGAGCCCTGATGTATGACAACGCTACCGGACAGCTGGTGGAGAAAAACATCACGCTTGACCCGATCCGGGTTCTGGTCAGCTAGACCCAGAGCTTGATAGCGCTGGCAGTTGAGACGCGCAGTGCGGTCAACCGCCGAATCCCGAAAGGAAACCCAATCCCCTTTCCTGATCTCTGGGGAAACCTGCATGAAGTGTTTGACGAACATCCGGCCTGTCCCCGATAGCGGACCATGTTCAAAATCCTGAAGTACTGCACGGTCCCCCCCCTTCGGGGAATCCTGGTGTACTTTGTTCCCCGGAGAGGACATTTGGATAGATGGTTTGGAGAGGGTTGGATTTGAATTCGAATGGTATCGGGACGGCCGTCTCTTCCGGTAATCCCGGAACAATTGACACCGTCTGCTGTAGGACGGTTACACCGAGGACAGGAGGTCCGGTTCCAAGAGATCGAGCGGCGATCCGGGATGCTTGAGTCTTTGCCTCTTCAGGAGTCAACACCCAAATCTCACAAGGGACCTGTGCCGCCACCTGATCATCCTTGGAGAAAACAACGGCTTTTGGTTTCCATCGGCCGTAAACTTCGGGAAAGACCAACCGGAGGACGGCGCTTCCAGGAACCCAACATTTATTTACAGGAGGTGTCTGAAGGGGACATTTTAAAAGAATCTTGACAAAATAGAGGGTGAGGACTAAAGTATTGTATGACAACTAAGGCGTTCTTGTACGCAACCGCAAGTGGCGGGCGACAAAGTGACGTCGTAGTCTGTGCATGAATATCTAGTTTCATAACGAAGGAGGAACGTGATGAAAAATCGGGTTTGGGCGATAGTCTTGGTGGCCGTCGTGGTGGCGTCCGTAGCGTTGGGCACGGGTCGGGCAGAAGCTGCTACTCCGACCAGGTCGCTGAACATCCTCATGTTCAGTTCGTTCGTCGCAGAAAATGACCAGATGCTCCGAACGATGGCCGAAGAGTTCGGTAGAATGAAAGGAATCGATGTTACGGTTAATTTCGTGGGTATAGCGGAACTGCACCCGAAGCTTGCCGCGGAGGCGGTTTCGCGCTCCGGTCACGATATCATTGGTATGGAAAACCTGCAGGTTTCGCTCTATGAAGATTCACTATTGCCAATCACTGACGTGGTAAATCAAATTGTGGAGCGCTATGGGCAGTTCGCTCCCGCCGCCACGACGGCCGCCGTTCGTGACGGCGAATGGATGGCTTTACCATGGTGGATTGTTCCCTTTCACCAAACTTACCGGGAGGATTTGTTCAAAAATGCCGGGTTGACCGTGCCGAACACATGGCAAGAGGTATTGGAGAGTGGCCGGGAGCTCAAGGCACGGGGGAACCCGATTGGAATACCTTTCGGTAACGCTGGAGACGCCAACAACAGTCTCTATTCAATTCTGTGGTCTTTTGGTGCGGGCATAGCCGATCAGAACGGTGTGATAACCCTTGATTCCCAAGCGACGCGCGACGCGATAGCGTTTACTCAGACGTTGTTCCAGGAAGCCATGGTGCCCGATGTTCTTGGCTGGGCCAGCAACGCCGCAAACAACCACTTCATCCTTTCCGGTGTGGGCTCTTGGACACTCAACCCAATAAGCATATGGGTGCTTGCTGGCAGGGAGTCCCTTGACCTCACACAACACCTGAATCATCACGGCGCGCTCGCGGGCCCGGCGGGTCGTTTTGGTTCCGGAGATTTTTATTCCCTGGGCATATGGGAGTTTAGTCCCAATATCGATCTGGCCAAAGAGTTTCTCCTATATCTGTACGATGAACAGCAAATGAATCGCTACCTTACGAGTGGGCAAGGGTTCAATCTTCCGACACATCCGCATTTCTACAATCACTCGGTATTTGAGCATCCCAAACTGCAAGGCCTTCGCGGCTTCGCTGATTACTTCCGCCTCACCGGTTATCCGGCACCGCCGGACATGCGTGCACAGGAGGCTTATGTCCGGTGGGTAGTGCCCAACATGTTTCTAAGGATACTCGGCGGACATGCCTCGGTGGATCAGGCAATTAGCGAGGCAGTTGCCGAACTCGTGGAGATTGGGTACACGCTGCCACAGTAGCCCCCCGCGGGGGGAACCCCAGAACGCCGGGGTGCGGGGCGGAAAGGAACCTCTCCGCGCCCCGGATGACGCGACTTTCATCGCTTTTCGAAGGAGACCATATACGGTGATGACGCAACAGGAACGGCTAGCCTTTGGTCTAGTTGGGCCGGCGGTGCTTGCGCTCGTATTGATCGTCGGCTACCCATTTTTAATGGGTGTTTATCTCAGTATGACCGATTCCAGGGTCGGGTCGAGCGCTGCTCCTGCGTTCGTCGGATTGAATAACTTTTTCTGGCTGGCTCGATCGCCGCTTTTCCACACGGCGGTGTTAAATTCGCTGCTTTATACGTTTATCGCGGTGCTGGTGAAGTTTATGCTCGGGTTGCCCTTGGCGATCCTTTTGTGGCAAAATCTTCCCCCTAAAAAGCTGTTAAGAGGTATAATACTGTTGCCTTGGGTAATTCCAATCGTGCTGAGCGCTACAGCATGGAAGTGGATATACGACCCCACCTACAGTGTCATAAACTGGTTATTGCTTAATCTCGAGCTATCGGAGAGTCGCGTACTATGGTTCGGCAGCCCTTGGGCGGCCCGCATTTCCGTCATGCTTGTGAATATCTGGCGGGGTACGCCGTTTTTCGCGATCAACATTTTGGCGGGGCTGATGACTATGCCTACCGAAATCTACGACGCAGCAAAGACGGACGGCGCCGGTCCAATTACTTGTTTCTTCCGGATCACGTTACCGCTGTTGCGCCCCATACTGGCATTTGTGCTCTTGTTTTCTACTGTTATGACCATCGGCGATTTCCCCATCGTGTACATGCTCACCAGAGGTGGTCCGCTCAACTCGACACATCTGTTGCCAACGTTAGCTTACCAAATAGGGCTGATCACCGGTAATCTTGGTCGCGGCACGGCGGTGGCTCTTTTTATATTCCCTGTGTTGTTGACCGTTGTCTATTTTCAATCGCGCTTGATGCGAAATCGCTGGAATTGGTAAGCGTGATGAGAAGAACAACGACCCGACTCGTTCTACGAGTATCTCAATACGCCGCTCTGGTTCCGTTCATCATTTTTGCGATTTTTCCAGTGTATTGGATGTTTATCACCTCGTTGAAACGGGACTCCGAGTTGTATGACCTGAGGTCTGTGCCGTTTCTAATAAGAGATGGTATCACCTTCGAACACTACCTCTTTCTATTTCAGAATACGGGATTCCTCATCTGGTTCCGGAATACGCTTGTGGTTGCCTTCGTACCGATGGTGATATCACTTGCCGTGAGCATTCCCGCCGGATACGCCCTGGCGAGGCTACGGTTTCGCGGAGCAACGCTGATTGCAACCAGCATCTTCGCGTTGTACTTGATGCCGCCGACGGTGTTGTTTTTACCATTGGCGTGGTTCGTAAGCGCGATAGGGCTTTCAAACTCGCTATGGTCGCTTATCATTACCTTTCCAACGTTCATGATCCCGTTCTGTATCTGGATGCTGAGCGCCTATTTTCGGACCCTACCCTCGGAATTGGAGGACGTGGCGCTCGTTGATGGCTGCACACGCCTGCAGATGCTATGGAACGTTATTATTCCGCTGAGCTTGCCCGGCGTGATCACCTCCTCTTTCTTTTCGTTCCTGCTGGCGTGGGACAATCTTATTTATGCAGTGGCGTTTATTTCGGATAGCGCGCAAAAGACGATCAGTGCCGGCGTCGTCACCGAACTCATCCGGGGAGATGTGTTTTTCTGGGGCTCGTTGATGGCGGGAGCTGCGGTTGCAGCCTTGCCGGTTGTAATAGCCTTCGTGTTCCTCATGGATCATTACGTCTCGGGATTGACGGCGGGGGCGATAAAATAGAGAAGTAATGCGCGACAAACACCGGCAAATAGTCGAGATCCCATTTGGAAAAGAATCCCACAAATTAGGTATTCCTCGCGCTCAATTACGGGAGGTGTTGAGTCCAAACGTCTTTGAGCCACCGGACGATGGGAGACGCATGATCGAGCACGCACTTGCTCATCCCATCGGTACCACGCGCTTGAGCGAATTTGTGCGGCGGGGACACCGCGTGGCTATACTTTCCGAGGACAATTCGCGATTCGCCAGAACAGATCTGATGATCGAGGCGGTTACAGCCGAACTGAACGCAGCGGGAGTGCCCGACGGCGACATAACCGTTGTAATGGCATTGGGAAGTCACCGCAAGATGACGCAAACGGAGATCATCCAAAAACTCGGCAAAGGTGTTACGTCACGATTTACGTGCGTTAACTCGGAGTTTCGCAATCCGGATCTGTTAGTTAACGTCGGTACTGCACCGGGAAATGTTGAGGTATTACTGGATCGGCGCGTGGCCGAAGCCGACGTACGAATCGGTGTCGGCAGCATAGTGCCCCATCCGGCGCTTGGCTACACAGGTGGTGCGAAAATCCTCTACCCAGGTGTGGTCGGTGAACAGACGGTAGCTCAACTGCACCTCCGGGCAGCACTCGTCGGACGTAATATAATGGGTGTTGTGGAAAATCCTGTGCGCATCGAGATGGAGAGCTGGGTCGGCACGATTGGACTGGATTTTATCGTTAACTCGGTGGTCAACCAACAAAACGAAACCTGCAAAGTGGTAGCGGGCGATTACGTCAAAGCTCATCGGGCCGGCGTCACGCACGCCCGGCGAATCTATGAGGTTCAGGCAACACACGCTGTGGACCTTTTGATAGCTTCGTCTCATACCGCCGACCTTGACCTTTGGCAGGCCACCAAAGCGATAATAGCCGGTGAGCGGATCGTAAAGGATGGCGGAACCTTGTTATTGTACACCCCGTGTTCCGAAGGTGTTGGTCCCCATGCGGATTTTACGCGCTACTGTGGTACTGAGGATATCCCTTCTTTACTCGCTGAAGCTCACCACGGACGAGTCGCGGCGGATCAGGTGCTTCCGTTGTCCGTAGGCGCACTTGTGGCTCAGGTACGAAAACGAACCAAAGCCGCCATCGTGTCACCCGGTATTACTCCCGCTGACGCCCACATTGCCGGTTTTTGCCACATGGGCACATCGTTGAACGACCTCCAGAAGGCCATTGATACGACACCCACAACGACAAGCATTTCCGTACTAACACATGGAGGCGAGTGTTTTGCCGTCTTATGATGTGTTCCGAAACCACTGACGACGCGGCTCATTTTGAGCTTACCATTCCACCCGGGCTTGTCGTCTGACGTAATCCCCACAGGTTGGCCTGACCGGCGCTACTGCTGTTACGGCCCGGGCTACAACGTAACACCCGCGGCGTTGTCACCAATAACTTACGACACCAAAGAAGCGTATGCGCTCCATGCCCCAGGCCATCATATGACGAGTCAACTCGCTTCAGCCTCAGACTGAAATTCCAGGGCGGTTGGGCCCGTGCGACGTCTAAAACTCGTTATATTAGCAAACTTGCCGACTCGGCGTCCAAAAAAATGGTGCAATCGGCGTGTTCTTTGAGTATCGATGCTGGAACGCGGTTGGTCACCGGACCTTGAATCACGGCTTTAACTGCTGGGGCTTTTCGTTGGTCCGGGACAGTGGCCACGATAGTCTGCGACGCCAGAATCTGCCGAACCGACATGCTAATTGCCTGAGGGGGCACCGCCTCAAGGGTAGGGAACCATCCTTCGTTGATCTGCTGACGTTTACAATCGTCGTCGAGGTCAACGACAATGTACGGCACCGCTGTCTCGAAGTCCGCGGGGGGGTCATTGAAAGCGAGATGGGAGTTCTCACCGATCCCGACAAAACACACGTCAATAGGATGTGAGGCGATCAATTCTGATAGCCGCCGGCATTCCTCCACAGGGTTGTTGCACACTCCGTCTATGTAGTGAAATGCGCGAAGGTTACTGACCCGATTGACAAAGTGCTCTTCCAGGTATTTGCAAAAACTCGCTCGATGGGTTCGCGGTATACCCACATACTCGTCCAAATGAAACGCCGTTACCTTGTTCCATTGAATGTCTTTTTCTGCGGTGAGGAATCCCAGCATCTCGATCTGACTCATGCCGGTCGCAAGAACGATGTTCGCCTCACCACGCAAATGGATTGCGTGACGAATCGCCTGTGCTCCTTTTTCGGCTGCCGCGCACGCTGCGGCCGTAGAAGTCTCCCACGTTTCGTGTCTCATGTCTGTGCTTCCTCGTCGTGTGGCGCTACGAAAAGTGTCTGATTCTTTTTTGGTATCGCACCACAAACTGCTCGTTATACTCGATACCGCCAGCAACATTCGCCGATTTCATGACCGGTGGTGTTCCGCCTTGTTGAACCACGAGTTCGATCGCTCGGATCACGACACTATTAACAATTAAAATCATCGGATAGGTGGATCCGGGACCCACCGGAACCGGAACCCCTTCCAGACCGATGAGAGCATCCCCAACCGGAACGTGAGCGTCAATGTACAGATCAACAAGTTCATACAGGTTCATATTGCTGGGATGACGCTGTGAGATGTTCGGCGCGACGGCCTTCGAAAACTCAACGGATGTAATACCGACGGTTCGTATGCCACGTTTGCGCGCCTCCATTGCCGCGTCAATCGTCATGTGGTTGATACCGTTCACGTTGCAGATAAAAAGCAAGTCGCCGTTCTTGATGCCATAGTAATCAAAAATCATAGGACTAAAACCCAATAGCTTCTCTGTTTTCGGATGACCGTCGAAATCTGTAACGCCGGGAGGAAAAACTCCTGATGAGTTACAAAGATTTCCTGCTCTCATGAACAGTTCCATTGCGCTCATAATCGAATGTGCGCCGGTTCCAAATACGTAGAACAGACGGTCCTCGAGAACCGCTTGCGACACCCATTCGGCGGCTTTTTCAATCACACCACGTTCTTTTTCCATGACTACTTGCATGATCTCCAAAATGCGTGAGTAATATCGGTCCAGTGCTGACATGCTGACTCCTCCCATGTGGAATAGTTGCCCTGCTAAGCCAAATGTTTGATTCGCGGAATGTACTTCTGGAAGTGCTTCCGATTTGCCTCGTCGCCTCCCGGCATGTTGGCGCTGGTCCAGAGAGGCGGCTCGATACCCATCGCGACAAGTTGTTTTACCGTCTCAATTATCAACAGATTTAGAGTGAACACATTGCATAGGGTTGACGTCGGGCCAACGCTTTGGGCGCAGCCGGCGAGCTTGATCGCCGCGTCTCCGAACGGAAGGCAGCAATCCAGGAACACGTCCACTTCTTCATATAGATTTTTGCCTGAAGGGTGTCGCGAAGGGTGATCTTTCGGCAGGCGCGTGGCAAATTCGGTTGAGGTTATTCCAATCGTCACCATGCCTCGCGCGCGCGCCTCGACGGCGCAATCGATAGACATTGCGTTGATTCCATATGCGTTGGCAATGATCAGGACTTCGCCTGGCTTTTGCCCAAGCCCGTACGAGTCAAGAACCCGCTGTGCGTATCCGGTCGTACGCTCTATGATATTCGTGCGTCGGGCTCCGTGAACGAGGGCGATTCCCGGATCCAGCAGGGCGTTAACCGGTGCAAGTCCTCCCGAGCGCCAGAATATCTCCTCTGCCGCCATGCTCGAGTGACCACCGGATCCGATGATGTGAAGTAATTCGTCTCCCGCGATGGCCGCCGCGGCGAGGCGTGCCGCTTTCCCGAAGGTCTCTTCCTGTTGTTTGATTCGGGAAAAAATGCCGTTGACCACAGAAAAGTAGGTTTCAAACTCAGTATTCATCCGCAACACCTTGCCTTTGTTTTACACGGTAGCCCAAGCGAGGCTTTGGTTGTCTAAAATAGGTCACGACTCAGTGGCTTTAGTCCATTCGAGGACATCGCGAAAGTGATCGATCAGTCTCGCCCGTACCAAATACAGTTCCCGACGCTTAATGGCCTGCACTAACGCCTCGTGAAGCGAAAAAAAGTCGGCCGTACCCATCGCGGGGTACTGTTTGCGTAACGCTAGATTACGTTGAAAAGAGGCGAACATGCGAATTAGGTGCGTTAAGAGCTGGTTATCCGCTCGTTGATACAGACCCACATGAAAGTCGGCGTGAGAGTGAATGAGCGATTCTTCGGGTCCGCCCTGAAAGAAACTTGCTCCAAGTTTTTCTAAATTGGCGTCGATGAGGCGTAGATCGTTCTCGTCATACTTAGGTACCAGGAGTTCGAGAAACTGCAGTTCCAAAGCGATACGCACGTCGATTACGTCTTTGAATCGCCGGGTGTTCACCTCAAGGTTATAGGACAGATTGTCGACAAATCCGTCGTAGTTGTAGCTGCGCAAAAAGCGGCCAACTCCTTGACGCGTTTCGACAATGCCCCGCGCCTCCATTGATCGAAGGGCCTCGCGAATCGACGTCCGGCTCAGGTTCAAAAGCTGTTCAAGTGCCTTTTCCGTCGGGAGCATGTCGCCAGCCTTTAGCGAAGCCTCGACGACGTACAAACGGATTTGATCAACCGCGTAATCGTGACGCGACATACCCACCGTCAATTCTCGCGCATCAGAGGCTCGTTCAGCATTCATACATCATTCCCATTGGACCGATGGTCTGTTTGACGTCGATACCGATCCCAAATGCCGCGACGGTGAACTGAACAACATTCACCTCGTCACCCTCGCTCAGTGAAATAGAGGTATGGTCAAGTCCGACGAGCGTGCTTGGGTTCGTTATGCACAACTCCAACGCACGACATAGTCCTTCGCCCGTGGCTCGGCAAAAACACCCAATACAGCGGTTCAGGAGGTGTCCGGCGCCCGCCAGATAGGGAGTGCCGGCAACACTCAAGTGCCCATCGTCGTGCACCTCAACTTTCGTCGATCCCCAGTAGTGTACTCCAGGAGTACACCCGCCAAGCGCGCCGACATCGGAGACCATGACCAGCTTTTCCAATGGCTTAGTCCGACTCACGACCTTGATTACGGCATCCGGCAGGTGAAATCCATCACAAATGAAGCTCGCCGTGAGTTCGTCTGCGGCAAGCTGTTCCCAAATGTAGTTACGAAGTCGCGGCAATAGAGCGTGACTTCCGTTGCCAAGGTGAGTTGACATCCGTGCACCAGCTGCCACCGCTTCTCTAATTTGTTCGGCAGACGCTTCGCTGTGGCCCAAGGCAACAATGATTCCTTCGTTCGAAACTCGCGAAATGAAGTCGATCGCGCCTGGCCGTTCCGGTGCGAGTGTTACGATTTTGATAATTCCGCCGGAGGCCGCTTGCCATTCGCAGAACTCATCGTAGTTCGGGTCACGAATGAATGAAGCGTCGTGGGCTCCGCGCGGCCCGTCGCTCGACGAAATGAAAGGGCCCTCGATGTGGACAAAGGGAACCGCCCACGCCACCAGTGGGCTGTTCCGACGGGCGTTCCGAATCGTCTTGAGATTGGCGACAATGCGTTCCCGCGGACTAGTGATGATAGTCGCCAGATGCCGCGTTGTACCGCTTTGCGCCAAATACCACACCACCTGCCCAATGTCTTTTTCGGTCAAGCCTTCACGGCTATAGTCAAACCCTCGATACCCGTTAACCTGAAGATCAATAAACCCGCGACACAGGTATGTGAGCTGCGAATCAGGCGGTGCGTCGACGTGCCGAATGGAGGAAACTCGGCCATCCGAGACCGTTATTGAGATCATTTTTTGGGTAACAACATCATATCCGGCTATTTCCACATCCGCCTCTAATTCAACGTGTTGTATGACAAATACAATTTTATAGCCACAGATTACGTATGTCAACACGCCGTCTCTTCCAACACAAGATGAGCCTAACATCAGGGATCTCGTTTATGATTGGGACATGCGACTGATCATGAACGACCAAAGGCTGACCAACCCTCCGCCATCCGGCAGTACGAACACCGGATCCGGGACCGGGAGCGTCTGGTCGGACACCAGGAGGGGGAGATCGCTCTTCTCAAAAGTTTTTTAGCCGGTCCCTCTCTCAGGAAAAACGCATGAAGCTGCTCCACACCAAGACTACGGTCTCAACCGGACCCTCCGGCTGGGGGGAGCGGCCAAGAGTAGCTTGCCCAGGACCACCCGGAGTGCGGCGGCCGCCGGACCCGCCGCCGAACTCAAAAGCCGGGGGTATCCGCTCAACCACCAGCCGGTGGAAGGCCTGCCCCGCCCCGGGTAGCTGGTGGCGGTCCGGAACCTGAACCCCCAGCCGAATCCTATCCGGTAACTGCTGAAACGCTCCGATAAGCGGGTGAATCTCCTCTTGGGCTTACGTGGTAAAAGGAGAGGGCGAATCGTGAGGGAGCAATAGTCCCCGGGATATCTTACCGGAAAGACCACCGGCTTTTTTCTTCCCCCATACCCCCTCCTCCGGAGGACCTGGACGCACTCCCCTTCCCGGCCTGGGAGCTTTTGCCCCTCGAAAAATACTGGATGACCCAGCTCGAAGATCACCGGAGCGCGGGGCAAAAAAATCCTGACCGGTCCGCTCGGGACAGTCCGGTCAGGACATCAACCGGCTTCTCGACAGATCAATTACCGCGGGCCGGGATTTCCCCTTCCACCCCTTCCACGAACCAGGAGAAGGACAGGAGATCCTCGTCGCTCATCACTTCACCTTCGGCGACCCGGATGGCCCCCTGCTGGTCGCGGATGGGACCGGTGAAGACCTTCCATGCCCCCTCCACGATTCTCTCCCGGGCGGCACCGACCAGGTTCCTGACCTCCTCCGGTACGGCCGGGCCGAAGGGGGCCAGATCAACGATCCCGGTGTCCATCCCCCACCACAGGTTTTCCGGCCGCCAGGTTCCGTTGATGACCTGTTCCGCGACGTAAGTGGTAAGCACGCTCCAGTTCCAGATCGGGGCGGTCAGGTGCCTGGTCGGTGCGAAACGGGACATGTCGCTGTTATATCCAATGACGTACACCCCCGCTTCCTCGGCAGCCAGGGCGGTCGCGCCGGAATCGGCGTGCATGGCGATCACGTCACTGCCCGCGTCGATCAGGGCCTTGGTAGCTTCGGTTTCCTTGCCTGGGTCGTACCAGGAGAACAGCCAGACCACCCGCACCACCGCGTAGGGATTCACTTCCCGGACCCCCAGGGTGAAGGCGTTGATCATACGCACCACTTCCGGAATGGGATGAGCGGCCACGTAGCCGATCACATTCGATTCGGTCAGGGACCCGGCGACCAGGCCGGAAAGGTAGCGGGCCTGATACATCCGCCCGAAGTACACCCCCACGTTATCCGCCATCCGGTAACCGGAACAATGCATGAAGATTACCTCGGGATGACGCTGGGCCACCTCGATTACCTGGTCCATGTAGCCGAAGGAGGTGGCGAACACCAGCTGGGCGCCGTGACGAATGAAGGTTTCCATCACCCGGACAGCGTCCGGTCCTACCGGCACCGCTTCGACAAAGCTGGTGGTGGCCCCGGGGAATTTCTCTTCGATCGAACGGCGGCTCAGGTCATGCATAAAGGTCCATCCCCCGTCCCCCACCGGACCGACGTAAACAAACCCTACCCGGAGTTCCTCGGGACTTATCGGCTCGAAGGCCAATGCGCCCGCTCCCAAAAACACCACCAGCAATCCAACGACAATCCACGTGATTTTCCTCATATCCAAAAACCCCCTTTATGAATAAAGTCCGTGGTGACAAAAAACGATTGGGCAGACCGCCAGGGAAATCAGGGCCGCCCGCTAGGTACTCTCTTCCCGGAAATAAGGCTGGCCCAGCGAGGCCGGGGAACCGAAAAGGATCCCCTTCCCCTGCCGGATGGTGATGAAGACCAGAACAACGATCGTCAGGAGATAGGGAAGCATCATCAACAGGGGGATCGGAACTCTGGTTCCGGCTGCCTGAAGACGGAGCTGAAAAGCCACGACGCCACCGAACAGATAGGCTCCGAAAGCTGCCCGTCCTGGATGCCAGATGGCGAAGATGACCAGGGCCACCGCGATCCACCCCCGCCCAGCGCTCATGCCTTCCGTCCAAATATTGGTGTACACCACCGATAAATAAGCACCGCCCACCGCCACGATCCCTCCCCCCAGCAGGGTAGCCAGGTAGCGGACGCGGGTTACGTCGATCCCCATGGCTTCCGCCACCCGGGGGGTATCCCCCACCGCCCGGAGATGGAGCCCGGCGCGGGTGGAAACCAGAAACCACCAGAGAAAAGCGACCAGAAAATAAGAAACATAGACCAGAAGGTCATGCTCGAAGAAGATACGACCCACCACCGGGATCGTGCTCAAACCCGGAACCGCAACCCGGCCCAAACCGGTGATGGTCAAACCGATAAAACGCTGGCCGAGAAAGGCGCTCACTCCGGTCCCAAAGATGGTGAGAGCCAATCCGCTGACCACCTGGTTTCCCCGCAGGGTGATGCTGACAAAAGCATGGAGGGAAACCAGAGCCATCCCCGCCAGAAAGGCGGCGCCGATCCCCAACCAGGGTTGACCGGTATAAAAGGACACCGCAAACCCGGTGAGCGCCCCCACCAGCATGATCCCCTCCAGGCCCAGGTTGAGGATCCCTCCTTTCTCGGTCAGGATTTCTCCGAGGGTGGCGAAGATAATGGGTGTGCCACTGCGCACCGCCGCGGCCAGAATCATGACCATGAATTCCATCAGTCCGACACCTCCCGAACCAATCGGATCCGGTAAAAGCGAAAGAATTCCCCACCCAGTACAAAAAAGAGGACCAAACCCTGCAAGACCAGAGTGCTCGCCAGGGGTAGGCGCATGACGATCTGGAGCGTTTCCCCGCCCACCTGCAGTGCCCCGATCAGAAAAGACACCAAAGGAATCGCCAGGGGATTGAGGCGGGCCAACCAGGCTACGATGATGGCCGTATAGCCGTAATCGGCGGTAAAGCCGGGCTGCAGCCGTCCGGCCAAGCCAGCGATTTCCCCCATCCCCGCGATCCCGGCGATCGCCCCGGACAAAAACATAACCAGCACCACGTTCTTCCCATAATTCATTCCCGCGAAACGCGCGGTACGGGGACTTTGACCCATCACCCGAATCTCGTACCCCCAACGGGTCGAGCGGAAAACATACCAGAAGACAATGGCCAGAATGACCGCCAGAATCAGGCCGATGTGAATGCGGGTTTCCCCCAGGAAGGGCAAGCGGGCGGCGAGAGGGAAGGGGGCGGTCATCGGAAAGCCGAGGCTGGCCGGATCCCGCCACGGCCCGTACACAAAATAATAAAGAATCTGTAGGGCAATATAGTTGAGCATCAGGGTAGTAATGATCTCGTTGACATTCCAGCGGGCTTTCAGGTAGCCGGCGATCGCGGACCAGCTACCGGCGGTGACGACAACCAGGGCCAGCATTATCCAGAACATGACGAAACGGTTATCCACGAAGAAATAACGGACCGCAGTGGTGGCGGCCAGAGCTCCGATGAAAGCCTGCCCGGCCGCCCCGATGTTCCAGACGGACATCTTGAATGCGAGTAAAACCCCCACACCGGCGATCATTATCGGAGTCGCCTTGCCGATGGTCTCGGTGACTCCAAAAAAATCACCCATGGACGCCCGGAACATCTCGCTGTAAGCCTCCCAGGGAGAAACTCCCAGTGCCCGGAGAAAAACCGCACCGAAAAGCAGGGCTAAAACCAGGGATAACAGGGTGACGAAGACGTCCTGCCAGACCGTTTGAGTAAGCCGTTTTTCGACCCGCAGCATCCGGCTCATACGGAAACTTTCCGCAGGCAGTCAAGAGGCGTTCCGGCCATCATCAACCCCAGCTCTTCCGGGCTCACCGATCCCGGGTCGTCGATCGTACCCATGATTTCTCCCTTGCTTATAACCATCAGACGGTCGCTAAGAGAAAACAATTCCTCCAGATCTTCGGAGACCAGTAGAATCGCCACTCCCCGCTTCCGTTCGCCGAGAAGCCTCTCCCGGATAAACTTGGTCGCCGAGACGTCGAGTCCCCAGGTAGGATGAACGGCGATCACCGCTCGCGGCGTCCCGCTGAGTTCCCGTCCCAGCATCAGTTTTTGTAAATTTCCTCCGGACAGGTTGCGGACCGGTGTGGAAACCGACGGGGCGACGACGCTATAACGTCTAACCAGTTCCCGGGCAAAGCGGCGTACGACCGGCCAATCGATGGAGCAGCCCCGGGAAATGGGCTTTTTCCAATACCCCTTCAAAATGGCATTTTCACTCACATTCATCCCCAGCGCCAGACCCATTCCCTTGCGGTCGGCGGGGAT
>DATIKP010000115.1 GCA_035477455.1 Atribacteraceae bacterium | reverse complement strand
CGTCTGGGTCGGTGATTTAGCCAGAATCCAAAGACGTTACGGGGCGCGGGGGATAGAACGCTACATCATGATGGATGTCGGCGGGGCTGGCCAGAATGTCCATCTGCAGGCTGAGGCTCTGGATCTGGGAACCGTGATCGTGGGGGCCTTCCACGATGGAGCGGTCCAGGATGTCTTGGCTACCGATCTTCTGCCCCTTTACATCATGCCCGTGGGAAGGAAATGAGACGAAGCACAATAAACAAAATTTCGGTCCTGTTTTGTCTTTGTCAGTCTACCCTCCCCCCTTCGATCCCGAAATGCTGCAGGCATTTAAAGACAACCACAATAAGTTCAACGAGATATACGAAGCACATAAGGATTGAATTTGAATCAAGAGGGTACGGTTATTAACTGACACTTACTTCATGCTGGCGGAAAGAGAGGATAGTATGAAGAAGACCATCGTGATCCTTATAATGGCGGCTGTTGTAGTCAGCGGAGTGGTTTGGTTTTTTCCGCTGGGGCAGGATTCGCCTTCCGATAAAACTACTCCTGAGTTAGCCCTGCGGGACCAGTCTCCCGGCACGATGACAGCTAATGTAGCATTGGCAGACGGTTCACAACCGGCGCGGTACTGGCAGGAACTAACCGATAACCGGGTACGGTGCTGGCTTTGTCCGCAGGTTTGCGTTATCCCGGAGGGAGGACGGGGCATCTGCCGGGTGCGTGAGAACCGGGAAGGCGCGCTCTACACTCTGGTTTACGGAAAGCCGGTGGCCATCGGGATCGGCCCGATTGAAAAAGCCCCGTTTCATCATTTCCACCCCGGACATCTCCGCCAGACGATCGCTACCGTGGGCTGCAATTTGCGCTGTAAACACTGCCAGAACTGGTCCATCTCCCAGCGGGAGTTTGAGGAGGTGAGATACCACCCGCGTTCCCCCTCGGAAATCATCGCCGGGGTGAAAAGGGCCGGCCTGAACTCCGTTTCCTTTACCTATACCGAACCGACGGTCTTCTTCGAATATATGTACGACATCGCGAAACTGGCCCGGGCGGAGGGCATAAAGACGACGCTGGTCACCAACGGCTTCATCAGTCCGGAGCCCCTGCGGGCGCTCCTTGAGCATATGGACGCGGTGCGGGTGGACCTCAAGGGGTTCACCGAGGAGTTCTATCGAGAGATAAGCGGGGCGTCGCTATCGCCGGTCCTTGAGACCCTGAAAGTTATCCAGAAAGAGGGGGTATGGCTGGAAATCATCAACCTGGTAATCCCGACGCTCAACGACTGTCCAGAGGAGATCCGGGCCATGAGCGAGTGGATCGTGGAAAACCTGGGGCCGGATGTCCCGCTCCATATCAACCGCTTCCACCCGGCCTTTAGAATGACCCATCTCCCGCCCACCCCGGTGGAGACCCTGGAGATGGCGCGCGCCATCGCCCGGGAGGTGGGGATAAACTACGTCACCATCGGCAATCTCCCCGGGCATCGCTACGACAGCACCTATTGTCCGGCCTGCGACGGGATACTGATCCACCGTATCGGCATGTCGGTGCTTTCGAACAATATCGAAGAGGGGAAATGCCGGTTCTGCGGCAAGGAGATTCCTGGTGTTTGGGAATAAGCGGGTGAGACTGATCTTGCTCCTCCTGGGGGGGGCGCTCCTCCTGGGAGGAGGGATTCTGTCATCGGTGCCGCGGCTGGAAATCACCCCCCGGCGGGCGGTCGGGGAAGGGATCGATGTCGGGACCCCGGCGCGGTTCTACGAGCTGTTACCCGATGACCAGGTGCGCTGTTTACTCTGTTTTCACAGGTGTCTCATCCCCCCCGGCACACCGGGCCTCTGCCGGGTACGCGAGAACCGGGAAGGCCGTCTCTACACCCTGGTCTACGGTCGGCCGGCCGGTTTGCAGACCGACCCCATCGAAGCCGAGCCAATGTATCATATGCTGCCGGGACACCGAAACCTGGGGGTCTTCACCGCTTCCTGCAATTTTCGCTGTAAACAATGTCACAACTGGCACATCACCCAGCGCGGACCAGAGGAGGTGCGCTCGCTCACCTTTTCCCCCGAGGAAGTGGTCGCCGAAGCGCTCCGGCGCGGCAGTCGCTCCATCTCCCATACCATCAACGAACCGACGGTTTTCTTTGAGTTCATGTACGATATTTCCGTGATCGCCCGCCGGGAGGGCTTGCTTAATCTCTTTCACTCCAACGGGACCATGGCCCCCGAGCCGCTCAGAGCCATCCTGGCGCATATGGATGGAGTGGTCATCGATCTCAAAGCCTTTTGCCCTGAGGTCTACCGCACTATCTACGGCGGGGAGATCGCTCCGGTCCTCGAGACGCTCAAGATCATCCGGGAAGAAGGGGTGTGGCTGGAGATCGTCAATCTGGTCATCCCCACCATCAATGACTGTAT
>DATIKP010000114.1 GCA_035477455.1 Atribacteraceae bacterium | reverse complement strand
GGGCCAACCGGGAGCCGAGTCCGGATACGTAGGCCAGGAGTTCCCGGCTGGCCGTATTCACCTCTACCCCCACCAGATTGACACAGTGGCTCACGACATCATCGAGCGCGCTTTTCAGCGCTGTTTGATCCACATCGTGTTGGTATTGACCTACTCCGATGGATTTGGGATCGATCTTGACCAGTTCAGCCAGGGGATCTATCAGGCGCCGGCCGATGGAGATCGCTCCGCGCACGGTGACGTCTTGGTCAGGAAACTCCTCCCGGGCAACTTCAGAGGCTGAATAGACCGATGCTCCGCTTTCGCTGACTATGATCACCGGAATTGAAGAGGGAAGGTCCAGGCGCCGGAGCAGGTCCTCGGTTTCCCGTCCCGCCGTTCCGTTGCCAATCGCAATAGCCTGGACCGCCAGTACCCGGCACAGCTCCATCAGTTTTTTTCCTTCAGACTTATCCCGCTCCACCGACTGGTGGAAGAACAAGGTTTCGTGGTGCAGCAAGCTTCCCTGTTCGCTCAAGACGACCATCTTGCATCCAGTCCGAAAACCGGGGTCGATCGCCAATACTCGCTTTCTTCCCAGTGGAGGGCTGAGGAGAAGCTCCCGCAGGTTGGCCGCAAAGACATCGATCGCCTGCCGATCGGCCCTCTCCTTGACCCAGGCCCTGGTTTCAGTCTCCATTGCAAGACCGAGCAACCGCCGGTAACCATCCCGGATTGCCAGACGGATCTGCTCGGCTGCTTCTCCTTCTTCAACGATCATATGTTCTTCCAGAATATCAAGCGCCTCCCCTTCCGGAGGTTCGATCGAAAAGGACAAGATGTCTTCTTTCTCACCCCGGCGTATCGCTAACATACGGTGGGAGGGAATTGACGCCAGGGGTTCTTCCCACTGGTAATAATCACGGTACTTCGCACCCGCCTCCTCCCGGCCGGGGATCACCCGGGAACGGACCAGAGCATGATGAAGATACAAAGACCTCATCCGTTCCCGAACGGCCGGATCCTCGTTGATTCGCTCGGCGATGATGTCCCGAGCCCCGGCCAGCGCATCGTCCGCCGTTTCCACCCCCTTTTCCGGGTCGATAAACAGCTGGGCGGCCTGGAAAAGATTCCGTCCATCCTGCTGAAGAATCTCCTCGGCCAGAGCCTCCAGTCCCCGTTCCCGGGCGACGGTCGCCCGGGTCCGCCGTTTGAGGCGATAGGGAAGGTAGGTGTCCTCCAAAGCAGCCAGAGTCATACAGGCCAAAATTCTCTCTTTCAGCTCATCGGTCAGCTGGCCCCGTTCCTCCAACCCGGAGAGAATGGCTTCCCGCCGTTTTTCCAATTCCCGCAAACGGGCGATCCGGTCCCGGATTGCCGCGATCATCACCTCGTCGCAACCACCGGTCGCCTCTTTCCGGTATCGAGCAATAAAGGGAACGGTCGAACCTTCATCGAGCAGGTCAACCACCGCTGCCACCTGCCGGGAGGGCAGGGCCAGTTTCTGAGCGATCAATTCCTGGTGTATTTTTTCCATCGACAACC
>DATIKP010000113.1 GCA_035477455.1 Atribacteraceae bacterium | reverse complement strand
TCAGCAGTTTGTGAACGGCCGAGAAATCTGAGATACCTCTCCTGAAATGTTTGAATGCCAACACTAAGGCGGTTGACCCCGCATTCGATCATTTCGTTGAGGGTTTTGTTGCTGATGGTCGAAGGGTTTATTTCAAGCGTGACTTCTTTAGTGTTGTTGGAGGGGAAAATGGATTCCAGTTGTTCGATTAACAGAGAGAGTTCATCTTTGGTCATCAGTGATGGTGTGCCCCCTCCAAAATAGATCGTTTGAAGGGTGGCTTGTTCCAGCATACCAACACCGATCCGGTAGCGGAGCTCCCGATTCAACGCCTCCAGGTATCTCGATCGTTCGTGGGTACTGCGTTCCGGTAGGGATATGAAATCACAATATCGGCATTTTTTCCGGCAAAAAGGCCAGTGTATATAAACATGTAGATCATCGATCATGTGTCAGTCTTGAGAATAGCGAAAAAAGCCTCTTGGGGCAGGCGAATTTTTCCGATCTCCTTCATGCGCCTCTTTCCCGCCTTTTGTTTCTCCAACAGTTTTCTCTTGCGGGTAATATCCCCACCATAGCATTTTTGAAGGACATCTTTCCGAAGCGCGGATACTTCTTCACGGGCTATTATTTTACCATTCGCCGCAGCCTGGATGGTGACGGCAAACAACTGACGGGGAATGGCCTCCTTAAGCCGGCTGACCACATCCCGGGCCCGGCGGTAGGAATTTTCCCCTGCCGAAACAAAAGAAAGACCGTCAACTTTTTCCCGGTTCACCAGGATATCGATTTTACTGAGAACCGAGACGCGGAATCCCTTGAGGTCGTAATCTATGCTTCCGTATCCCCGGGTCAAGGATTTTAAGCGGTTATAAAAATCTAGAAGGATTTCCGACAGGGGGAGTTCGTGCGTGATCAAGGCGGTCTTTTCGTCGAGATAACTGAGGTCTTGAAACACTCCACGCCGGTTCTGACACAATTCCATCACTCCCCCGATATATTCGGCAGGAGTGACGATTCTCATCTCGACAATGGGCTCTTCCGCTTCTTCGATTTCTCCGGGTGCTGGAAAATCCCTGGGTGACTTGACTTCGATCATTTCACCATTTCTGGTCAGGACGTTGTATATCACGTGGGGTGCAGTAGCTAAAACTGCAATCCCAAATTCCCTTTCAATCCGTTCCTGAATGATCTCCATGTGCAGAAGACCTAAAAACCCACACCGGAATCCAAACCCCAAGGCCTCCGAGACGTCCGGCTCGAATTGAAAAGAAGCATCGTTCAACTGGAGTTTACCCATGGCTTCTTTCAGTCTTTCGTAGTCCTCCGAAGCGACCGGGTAAAAACAGCAGAATACCATTGGTTTGACTTTCTGATATCCTGGCACTGCCTGGCTCGCTGGATTAAAAGCATCGGTTATCGTGTCACCAACCTGGCTGTCCCGAACGTTTTTTATGTTGGCCGCAATATAACCTACCTCCCCTGGTCCCAGGCTATCCACTGCAAACATGTCCGGATTGAATATCCCCACTTCGCTAACTTCGAAAGTCTTTTTTGACGAGAACATCATGATCGTGTTTTTACAGTTAATTTCTCCGTCGAAAACCCGCACAAAAGGAAGTACGCCGCGGTAAGGATCGTATAAAGAGTCGAATATCAGAGCCTTGAGTGGTTTTGTCCTGGTTCCGCTGGGAGGAGGAATCGCCTCGGCGACTCGCTGCATGAGTTCGACAACTCCGGTTCCCCGCTTGGCACTTACCTGGAGGACGGGAGGACAATCATCACCCAGGATCGTATGAATTTCTTGAGTGACTCGTTCCGGATCCGCCGAGGGAAGATCGATCTTGTTAATGACCGGAACAATGGATAACCCCTGGCTTAGGGCAAGTCGGGCGTGGGCCAGGGACTGCGCCTCCACTCCCTGAGAGGCATCGATGACTAAAAGAACACCTTCACAGGCAGCCAGGCTGCGGGAAACTTCGTAACCGAAGTCGGCGTGACCAGGTGTATCGATCAAGTTGAAGATCATTGCTTCGCGTTCACCGGGTTTTCGGTATGACAATCGTATCGCCTTGGCCTTGATCGTAATTCCCCGTTCTCGCTCCAGATCCATCCGGTCCATAACTTGCTCCCGCATCTTTTGCTTGGGAATAGCCGAACACAGATCCAGGATCCGGTCAGCTAACGTCGACTTTCCATGATCTATGTGGGCGATGATGCAAAAATTTCGTATTCGGCCTGGTGTTTTGTTCATCATTTCTCCTGATCTATACTCAGACTTGTTTCAGTTTTTTTTCTCCGGCACATGATTAGTGAAAACAAAGTCTCTCCTTCTCCCACTCCCAAGAAACGGGATAGCAAGGCATACATGCCCAGCACAACGACGGCGGACAGGACGAACATGATGCTCCCGAAAGTACCGACCAGCGGTTTTCCACTTAGAAAAAGAATCAGGCTTGAGACTGCTCCCACCAAAATCGTCAGTAACGTGACTTTTCCCAACCAGACAAGAAAATCTTTTCCCGCTGAAAGGGAAGAATGCTTTTTTACAAGGTAGAGATAGAGTAGGATGGAATTGGCAGAGGCACTGAGGGAGGTGGCCAAAGCCAAGCCAGGAAAATCCATATACCTCGCCAACAGTACATTCAGGAAGATATTGAGCAGGACGATGAATACACTGATTTTTACCGGCGTTACCGTGTCTTTAAGAGAAAAGAAGGCCTTGGTCAGAACTTGGTTCAAGGAGAAAAAAACCAGCCCCGGGGTATAGTAAAGAAGAGCGGCAGTGGTCATCATGGTCGCCGAGCGATCGAACTGGCCCCTCTCGTAGACCAGCGCGACCGATTCGAACCGGAAAACAATCAGTAAAACAGTCAGAGGAAGCATGGTATAAAGGATAAAACGAAGGCCTTGAAACAAAACCTTTTCCCACTCTCTTCGGTTGTCTTGCAGAGCGTGCCGGGATAGTTGGGGCAATATGGCTGTGGCGATGGCAACTCCGAAAATCCCTTGGGGGAGCTCCACCAATCGGACAGAAAAATACAGCGCGGAAACTGCTCCTTCTCTGAGGGTCAAGGCGATAATCCGGTCAACCAAGGTGTTGACCTGTGAAATCGCCAGGGCCAGCGTCATTGGAAGCATGAGCGAAATTACCTGTCTAAAACCGGTATTTTTCCAGAACTGATTCATCCAGTGGAGGCGGAAACCACACTGGTAAAAAGGAACCAATTGTATGGCAAACTGTCCTATGCCACCGGCGAGTACGCCCCAGGCCAGCGCAAAAGCGCCCAGACTGTCTTGGAAAAGAAGGATGAAAAAAATAATGCCCAGATTGAAGAATATCGGTGCAATAGCCGGCCAGCTGAAGACATGCCGGACATTGAGCACTCCCATCAAGAGGGCGGACAGTGATATAAGAAGGAGAAAAGGAAACATTATCTGGGTGAAGCGGATAGTCGTGACCATTTTTTCCGGATCCCCGCGGAAACCAACGGCGATCAGATTAACCAGCCAGGGGGAGATTACAATACCGATAAAGCATATAATCGAGACTGTGAGAAGCAAACCGGAAAAGACAGCAGTAATGAACGCCCGGGCATCTTTCGGATCTTTTTTCCAGGCATATTGCGAAAAAACCGGAACAACGGAGGTGCTTAGAGCACCTTCGGCGAAAAGTCGGCGTAAAAGGTTCGGTATGATAAAGGCAATGAAAAACGCATCAGTTATCCATGTCGCTCCAAAAGCAGAGGAGAGCAGGATTTCACGGGCCAGGCCAAAAATACGGGAAAGCGTTGTTCCGACCCCAACGACAAAGGTGTTTTTAATCAATATCGGTGCTCTTGACTCCTGAACGATCGTTTTATCCTGACTTACGTCGTCAGAATTCGTTTTATGATGGTTCAACGCAATCTCCACTCCAGCGATTTCACTTCTAAAGAATTGTCCTGAGTGATTATTCGGCATGTGAATTGAATTATCCGGGTGAACCTTCCGGGTTCTCACCTCGGACAATGGCACACCATTGTATCACAATATTCACTTTCAACTATAGATAATCATCCCAACAAAAAAAGCTGGAGATTCGTCTCCAGCTTTTTTTGTTGGGATGATTTGTTTTCCCGGCAGCGACCTACTTTCCCACCCCGTTGCCAAGGCAGTATCATCGGCGCAGGAGGACTTAACTTCCGGGTTCGGAATGGGACCGGGTGTGGCCCCTCCGCCATGGCCACCGGGAAATCTATGAATAGGTTGGGGGAATACTCCGTGCTGCGATCACTGCTGCGTTGAAACGATAAAGGCTATTTTGCGGTCAAGTCCTCGACCGATTAGTACTCCTTGGCTCAGACGTTACCGTCTTTTCACCGGGAGCCTATCAACCGGGTCATCTTCCCGGAGTCTTACCTGGTTACCCAGTGGGATACCTCATCTTGGGGTAGGCTTTGCGCTTAGATGCTTTCAGCGCTTATCCCTTCCGGACACGGCTACCCAGCAATGCCCTTGGCAGGACAACTGGAACACCGGAGGTCCGTCCATCCCGGTCCTCTCGTACTAGGGACAGCTCCCCTCAAGTATCCTCCGCCCGCAACAGATAGAGACCGAACTGTCTCACGACGTTCTAAACCCAGCTCGCGTACCGCTTTAATGGGCGAACAGCCCAACCCTTGGGACCGGCTACAGCCCCAGGATGCGACGAGCCGACATCGAGGTGCCGATCCTCCTCGTCGATGTGGACTCTTGGAGGAGACCAGCCTGTTATCCCCGGAGTACCTTTTATCCGATGAGCGATGGCCCTTCCACTCGGAACCACCGGATCACTAGGCCCGACTTTCGTCTCTGCTTGAGGTGTCCCTCTCGCAGTCAAGCTCCCTTTTGCCCTTACACTCCGCGCACGGTTTCCGAACGTGCTGAGGGAACCTTAGGGCGCCTCCGTTACGCTTTAGGAGGCGACCGCCCCAGTCAAACTGCCCGCCTGACACGGTCCCCCGGGAGGGAAACTCCCGCGGGTTAGAACCTGGACGTACCAAGGGTGGTATCTCAAGGATGGCTCCCCGGAAACTGGCGCTCCCGGTTCACGGCCTCCCACCTATCCTGCACAGGATAAATCCGGATTCAATGTCAGGTTACAGTAAAGGTTCACGGGGTCTTTTCGTCTAGTTGCGGGTAGCAAGCATCTGCACTTGCATTGAAACTTCGCCGAGCTCCCCGTCGAGACAGCGCTCCAGTCGTTACGCCGTTCATGCGGGTCGGAACTTACCCGACAAGGAATTTCGCTACCTTAGGACCGTTATAGTTACGGCCGCCGTTTGCTGGGGCTTCGGTTCAGAGCTTCACCGGCAGTAAACTCCCGGTTGACCCCTCCCCTTAACCTTCCAGCACTGGGCAGGCGTCAGACCCTATACATCGCCTTGCGGCTTCGCAGAGTCCTGTGTTTTTAGTAAACAGTCGCCAGAGCCGTTTCTCTGCGACCCCCTCCCGCTCGAAGAGCTAGTCTTGTCACCGGAGAGGGTACCCCTTCTTCCGAAGTTACGGGGTGAGATTGCCGAGTTCCTTAACGGGGGATCACTCGCGCGCCTTAGAATACTCATCCTACCTACCTGTGTCGGTTTGCGGTACGGATATCGAAGGTCCTGGCTAGAGGCTTTTCTTGGCAGCGTGGGATCAACCGGTTCGCTCCCGTAGGAGCTCCCATTCACCTCTTGATGTTCACGAGAGAGGGGATTTGCCTCCTCTCTCCATCTACTGGCTTAGACAGCCACATCCTCCCGGCTGCCGGTCTACCCTTCTGCGTCCCCCCATCGCTCATAACGGACTCCGATAGTGCCGGAATATCAACCGGCTCTCCATCACCTGCGCCTTGCGGCCTCGGCTAAGGGTCCGACTAACCCTGAGTGGACGAACCTTCCTCAGGAAACCTTAGGTTTACGGCGGAGAGGATTCTCACCTCTCTTATCGCTACTCATGCCGGCATTCTCACTTGGGATACCTCCACGGGTCCTTCCGGTCCCGCTTCAACGGCCTACCCAACGCTCCCCTACCAACCGAGGAGGAACGAATTCCTCCGCGATTCCGCAGCTTCGGCAACAGGCTTGAGCCCCGTACATGTTTCGGTGCGGCATCGCTAGACCAGTGAGCTATTACGCACTTTTTAAAGGATGGCTGCTTCTAAGCCAACCTCCTGGCTGTTTCAGCAATGCCACCGCCTTTCCCACTTAGCCTGTGTTTGGGGGCCTTAGCTGGCGGTCTGGGCTATTTCCCTTTTGACGACACGGCTTATCCCACATCGTCTGACTCCCCGGCTTTGAGCAGAGGTATTCGGAGTTTGTTTGGGTTTGGTAGGCGGGTAAGCCCCCTAGCCCATTCAGTGCTCTACCCCCTCTGCTAACCACCGGAGGCTAGCCCTAAAGCTATTTCGGGGAGAACCAGCTATCTCCAGGTTTGATTGGCCTTTCACCCCTACCCACGGCTCATCCAAGCAGTTTTCAACCTACATTGGTTCGGGCCTCCACGGGGTTTTATCCCCGCTTCACCCTGGCCTTGGGTAGATCACCTGGCTTCGGGTCTACGAAAGCTGACTGATCGCCCTATTCAGACTCGGTTTCCCTGCGGCTCCACGCCTTAAGCGCTTAACCTGGCCAACTTCCGTAACTCGCCGGCTCATTCTCCAAAAGGCACACGGTCAGGCAGAAGAAAACTAAGTTTCCTTCATCGCCCTCCCGCGTCTTGTAGGCACACGGTTTCAGGTTCTATTTCACTCCCCTTCCGGGGTGCTTTTCGCCTTTCCCTCACGGTACTGGTTCACTATCGGTTGCCGGAGAGTATTTAGCCTTAGGGGGTGGTCCCCCCGGATTCCCACGGAATTCCTCGTGGACCGTGGTACTTGGGAACAACAAACAGGAAGAGAGGCGTCATTTCACCTACCGGGCTATCACCGTCTCTGGCGAGGCTTTCCAAACCTCTTCGGCTATGACCCTCTTTTGTCACTTCCCGGCTCCTTCCCGGCGGAGCCCTTCGTCGTCCCACGACCCCCGAAACGCAAGGCCCAGGAGCTTGACACGTTTCGGGTTTAGGCTGTTCCCCTTTCGCTCGCCGCTACTGAGGGAATCGCTAGTGCTTTCTCTTCCTCGGGGTACTGAGATGTTTCAGTTCCCCCGGTTCGCCTCCCCTGACGGGGATACTGGAGGTTTGCTCCAGTGGGTTGCCCCATTCGGGAATCCCCGGATCGATGCTTGCTTACAGCTACCCGGGGCTTATCGCAGTTAGCCACGCCCTTCTTCGCCTTCCGGCACCAAGGCATCCACCGTATGCCCTTTCATTACTTGACCGCAAACTTCACTTCTCATCCATTAATGGGTGGTATCAGGTGGTGTGTTTGGAGTATTCCTGACCAACCTTATTCACTTGTCAAGGTGCGGAGGTTAACAGCATTAAATATTGTAATGGGTAATCAGGTTTTTTGCAAGCTGTTTATTAAAATTTTGTCAAGACTCTTTTAAAATGTCCTCCTTGAGACCCCTCCTCTATAGAATCATACATGCTTTCCGTAGCCGTCTGTTCAGTATCCTTCTTGCGACGAGGAACAAAGAGAGGCTTTTCCCTCCAGGAGGGATCGGGAGGGGGAAAAGGTCCCTTGCGGGATGTGCCTTTTTGTTCCTTGAGCGGGAAAGCTTCCGCCCTGCTGGGCCGCCGTTTCCTCTCTTTACCCCTCACCTCTTTTCCCGGTAGACCAGTTGGATGCTCCCAGCCCGGGGTTCTTGCCTGCGCGCGGCGCGCAAGCAGG
>DATIKP010000112.1 GCA_035477455.1 Atribacteraceae bacterium | reverse complement strand
GATGAAGAGGATGCGGGCGGGAAGCGCTTCGGCGGCTGAAAGGGACACCGTTACAGAAAAGAACCGCGTACCCCCGATTGGTCATGGTATCTGTTAAAATAGGAATCATCAGGCACCGCTCTTTTTTGAGGATTGGCGGCTTGTCCGCCTATGTCAATTGTACCAAAAAGGAGAGGTGTTTTCATTAGAAAATCCGGTAAAACAAAGGGTTTCAGCGTGTTTTGCGTCCTGCGAAAGTTGAGTTTATAGCATAAAAGCCTTTATAGCATAAAAGGGTTGGTCATCCTTCCCGTGGCATTGTTTTAACTCATTTCCAGAGAAAACCCGCCTGGGCATCTCCTATAAGTTAGAAGGGGGGGGCAAGCCCCCCTTTTTATCATATACGCTTCATTTGAGAAACTTGGACACGAAAGGAGAGGTTTCTCCCCGGCGCATGAAATGACCGGATGGACCCTCCCCCAAAAACTCGGAAAACCAAGATTCGTGCTCGATTTCCTCGTGGAGAATCGAGAGGGAAAGATCATAGGTCCGGTGGTCTTTCCCCGCAGTCATGTTACAGACCTGAGTGTATCCGCGCACGGCGCATCGTTCCGCTTCGACCAAGACTTTGAGCATTTCCATCGCGTTTTTTGGATTATCGGGAAGCCGGGCCGGCTTACAGGCGGAGATATCGTGGAAATTTTTCATATCTTCGGGAAGCTGGCCACCCAGCTCGTATATCCGCGGAACCAGAGCTTCAAAGTGGTTACGATCTTCGATACGGGCGACTTCGGTGATTTCCTTGATGGTTTCGCCATCCAAACCGATAAGGTTAGCTCGTAGGATAGTATAATAATAGTAGGTAGTTAATTCTGCGGCTGCGTTGCTGACCAAAAGCTTCAGAAGCTCATCGACATTGATACCCGCTTTTTCCACCATTTCCCTGGCGACTTTGGCCATCTCATATCACTCCCTTTTTAATTTTTAAAAATATGTAATATGTACATATATGATTTAATTATCATAATGTATAAATATCTATCTGTCAAGAGATACAATAATCTGAATTCTAAAAGTGTTTCTCTTTTTTATCAAGAACGACTTTTATTGCTGTTCTGCTGTTTTGCTGTGGATTTATAGTTGAATTACCTTCCAAAATGAATTTTATATTTGCTTTATGGCTTTGTTAAGACCTATATAATATATTATAATAGTGTTTTATTCAGAATTAAAGGAAAAAAGAAATAGAGGAGGTGAATGAGCGGCAGAAGAAAAAAGACTCTGCCAGGTTGAATCAGGGAAGAATGACCTGTACTCACAGGAAAAGAGAAAACCCGCTGAAACGCCTTGGCGGCAGGTGTCCCTCCCTGAGTCAACCCGTTAAGGAGGATGGCCATGCCCAAATGAGTACCCCACCTGGTACGCGAATCCCTGATCAGGCCCTGTTGCAACGGTCAAAAAGCGCTGCATCGGGGGGGCACGGTTGGGGGTTGTTCCCAGAGGCAGCGCTATTTCCCGCTGTACTGGTTAGTGACGGAAATGGCGGATCCCAGTAAAAATCATGCTGATGCCCAGCCGGTTGCAGGCATCGATGGAATCCTGGTCTTTTATCGACCCGCCGGGTTGGATGATGGCTCGAATTCCGGCTTTTCCCGCTTCTTCCACGACATCGGGAAAAGGAAAGAAGGCATCGGAAGCCAGGACGGCGTTTTTCAGCCGGAGGCTGGCTTTCATGATGGCGATCCGTAGGGAGTCAATCCGGCTCATCTGTCCGGCGCCGATACCTATCGTTGCTTGGTCCTGAGCCAGAACGATGGCGTTAGATTTGACGAACCGGCTTACCTGCCAGGCGAACAGAAGATCTTCCATTTCCGACGGGCCCGGCTGAACGTCGGTGACCACACGAAGGGCCTTTTCGTCATAACTGAGACGGTCGTTATCCTGCAGGAGGAATCCTCCATCCACTTTTTTGAGGTCATAGCGGGCGGGAGCCGACAGGGGCGCCTGGAGGATCCGAAGATTTTTTTTCGCACTGAAAAACTGCAGGGCATCCTGATCGTAAGCGGGGGCGACGACCACCTCGAGGAACAGGTCTCCGAAAACAAGGGCACTATTCCGATCAACTGTTCGGTTGAAAGCCACAACCCCACCAAAGGCCGAAACCGGATCCCCGGCCAGCGCTTTTTCCGCAGCTTTGGATAGTGCTGCATCGACAGACACACCACAGGGGTTGTTGTGCTTGACCACGACGACCGCCGGTGAAGTGAATTCCCGAACCAGGGAAAAAGCGGCTTGAGTATCGTAATAATTATTAAACGATAGCTCTTTGCCGCCCAACTGTTCCATCTGGTTCATGAATCCGACACCGTCGAAGGACAGGTCACGGTAATAGGCCCCCTGCTGGTGGGGGTTCTCGCCATAACGAAGGACTTCCTTTCTCTGAAGTATAATCGGAACCAGGGATGGGAAAACCTTCTCAGGGATCCCTCCGATTCGGGACAAGTAGCCGGCGATCAACGCGTCATACTGAGCGCTGTGCTGAAAAGCTTCAATCGCCCATTCCAGAGAACGGTTCTCCGGAAACGATCCGTTATGACGCTCCATAAGTTCGATGAGTTCGGGATATTGATCGGGGGAGGAAGAAATGACGACATAATGAAAGTTCTTTGCGGAAGCTCGGAGGAGGGTGATTCCCCCGATATCGATTTCTTCAATCACTTTCTTCAGAGAAAACTCACCGCGCTCGATCATATTTTCGAAAGGATAGAGATTGCAAATCACCAGGTCGATTGGGGAGATTCCTTCCCGCAGCAGATCCCTCCGGTCGGACTCCAGGTCCCGGCGACACAGAATCCCACCGGCGATCACCGGATGAAGAGTTTTGACCCGACCTCCCAGAATTTCCGGAAACCCGGTAACTTCCGAGACTTCTTCGACCGCCAAGCCAAGGTTCCTGATGTACCGGGCGGTTCCCCCAGTCGCCAGAAGCTTGATGCCCCGCTTGGAAAGGAAACGCACTAGAACGTCCAGCCCCTGTTTATCGGAAACGCTCACCAGAGCAGTCTTTACTGGTATCATGTCCTCACCTCCTACAGAATCACCGGCTCATTCGGTGTCCATTATTGTATCCAAAAGAAAGAGCATTGGAAAGTGAATGATGGTGGGGGCTATGAAAATGAAATAGGGTGGAGTAAACTGGACGGGAGACGCTATTTAACCCTGAATAGGAGGATTATCGGTCGATGCCTAAACCGAAAATGCTGGTGGTCGGTAGCCTGAACATCGATATGGTCCTGAAAATCGATCGAATGCCCGAAGTGGGGGAGAACCTCTTTGCGCTGGATTTCAGCATGCTTCCGGGGGGAAAGGGAAACAATCAAGCCATTGCCTGTTCCCGGCTGGGTGGAATAGTCAATGTCATCGGAAAAATCGGTGATGACGAGTTTGGAGCAAGGCTCTTGTTAAACCTGGAGCAGGAGAATATTCAATACCACTTTGTGACCAAACAACCATTGACCCATACCGGGCTCGCCTTTATTTTTATCAATCGTAACGGTGAGCCGCGCCTTCTGGTAGCCCCGGGAGCCAATATGTACCTGACGACCGAAGATTTAGACAACGCTTCCCAGTTGTTCAAAGCTTGCGATACGCTCTTAATCCAGTTGGAAGTACCACACAGTGTGGTTCGGAAGAGCATAGAAATGGCGCACGCCCTGAAGATTCCGGTTATCCTCAACCCAGCTCCGGCCCAGTCCTTTCCGTTGGAGCTTTTAAACAGGAACGACATCATTTCTCCGAACCTTTACGAGGCGGAAGTGCTCACCCAGACCAAAATTTTTTCAGTTGACGACTCGGTGAAGGCCATGATGATTCTTGAAGAACGATGTCTGTCCCGAAAGGTGATTACCTTGGGCGAAATGGGCGCCATCGCCACCTATGACGCAAACCGACTGATGTATTTGTTGCCCAGGGAGATTGAGGTTCAGGACACCACAGCAGCCGGTGATGCGTTCAACGCGGGAATCGCCTATGGCCTGTCCACCGGTATGAGTTGGCTGGAAACCCTGCAAATGGCGAATAATGCCGCTGCTTTGGCTTGTACCCGGGTCGGTGCGCAGAGTGCCCTTCCTTATTTCAGGGACACGGTTCGCTTTTCGGAAAATTACGGCAAAGGAGAGGTGCGGTTCATCGATGTTTGAAATATTGAACAGTGACACCCTGGTAATCTTCATCCGCCTGATCAGTTCTTTCATAGCTGGCGGACTGGTCGGTTTTCAAAGAGAACTGGCGGGAAAACCAGCCGGTTTGCGGACGCACGTTCTGCTATGTCTTGGTTCAGCTCTGATCACGACCGTCTCGATTTTCGCCTTCGGCCGCCTTGGTTTTGACCCGTCCCGCATCACTGCCCAGATCGTCAGTGGCATTGGGTTTTTGGGCGCTGGAACGATTTTCCGTCTCGGACCGTCGGTCACCGGACTCACCACCGCGGCGAGTCTCTGGGTAATTTCTGGAATCGGTATCGCCATGGGTTCCGGATTGATCGGAGTTGGGTTTATAGGTGTGGGGTTAACCCTTCTCGCCCTGACGACCTTGGAATACTTTGATGAAAGAATGGAAAAACGAGGGCTCCACTGGATTCGTCTCACCATAGCCGACCGGCCAGGAGTACTGGGGGAAATCGGTCGGGTGCTTGGCAAAGAAAAGGTCAACATTAAAAATGTCCGGCTGGAAAAAGCGGGTAGGGAGAAAATGAATTGTTCTCTCTGGATCGAATTTCCCCTGAATAGCAATAAAGAAAAGATCCTTTTTGCCCTCCAGGAGGTGGAAGGGGTCGATTCCGCGGAAATTCCCTGAGCTTCACCAAAGGGATGTGGAAGAGAACCGAAAAACCGACCGAGAGACTTGACTTCAACAGGTTTTTCCTGAAAAATGGGCGAATAGTATCGGCTGGTCTCGTGGTTGACCGTTCAGATCGAAAGAAAACCGGGAAGAGGTTGTTTATGGAAAAAATCCAAGCACCGAAAGGGACCAGAGATATTTTTGGTTTGGAAACCATCCTCTGGCACCGCCTAGAGAAGACGGTCCGGGAGACCGCCCGGGATTTTTATTTCGGAGAGATCCGCACCCCGATTTTTGAATATACGGATCTTTTCGCTAGAAGTATCGGTGAAGAAACCGATATCGTTCAGAAAGAAATGTACACTTTTCTGGACCGGGCAGGCCGCAGCCTCACTTTGCGGCCGGAAGGAACTGCTCCGGTCATGCGTGCTTACATCGAACATGGTTACCACGTTAGCCATCCCCGTCTGAAGTGGTATTACATGGGCCCTATGTTTCGCTATGAAAAGCCACAGGCGGGCCGCATGAGACAATTTCACCAGTTCGGGTTCGAATCTATCGGGTTTCTTTCACCCGGGAGCGATGCGGAAATCATTTCCCTGTCCTGGCTTATCTACCAGAAACTCGGATTTCGCCGGCTCACTCTTGAGATCAACAGTCTGGGATGTCCGGAATGCAAAGAAACCTATCACCGGACATTGTCCGACTATCTGCACCGACAACATTTTTGTCCCACCTGCCGGATGCGTGCCGATCGTAATCCTCTGCGAGTCCTGGACTGTAAAGACCCCACCTGCCGGGAACAGCTCCTCGTCCCTGATTTTCCCACCATACAGCAAGCCCTGTGCCCGGTCTGTCGGAATCACCAGGAGGCTCTTTTTGGTCTTTTGGAGGCTGTCGCCATTCCGTTTACGGTCAATCCTCTTCTGGTCAGGGGTCTTGATTATTACCTTCGGACCGCTTTCGAGATAAAAACCAAAGCGCTGGGTGCCCAGGATGCGGTTGGCGGAGGGGGGCGCTACGACAATCTTTCCAATTCCCTGGGAATAAGCGGGATTCCCGGGGTTGGTTTCGCCGCGGGCATGGAGCGGGTGGTTCTCCTTCTGGAACAACAGGAGCAAGCTTCGGTACCGGGAAACAACCCGCGGCTTTACTTAGCACCGCTGGATCTAGCGGGTGAAAAAGCTCTTCTAAATGCGGCCATGGAGTTGAACCGGCACTCAATACCAGTCTACCTGGATTTTGCCGATAAAGGAATCAAACAACACTTGAAGAGAGCTCAGAAAATGAATATCGGCCTGATTCTTATCGCCGGTGAACTAGAGGTGCGGAACAGGCGTTACGCATTGAAAAATCTCATGACTGGAAAACAGGTTCCTTGCGACCTGGCGACGGTTATCAAGCTTTGTCAGGGGGCTACTGAAGATGATGAGATCACATAATTGCGGAGAACTTCTCAGTACCGATGCCGGAAAACGGGTGGTATTGACTGGATGGGTCAACCGGCGCCGGGATCATGGAGGGCTGGTCTTCATCGACTTACGGGATCGTTGGGGCATGACCCAGCTGGTTTTTGACGCAGCAGTCCAAAAGCGTTTTCCAGACGTCACCAGAATGCGTTCCGAGTATGTCATTCGAATCGAAGGAGTAGTTCGCGAAAGACCAGTTGGGCTGGCTAATCCCAAGTTTTCCACCGGTACGATCGAAGTATCGGTAGAGCAGGTTGAGGTCCTTTCCGAAGCGACACTACCACCATTTGAAATTGAGGAAAAAAAGGATACTGATGAAAACCTGCGCCTGCGTTACCGATATCTCGACCTGCGAAAAGCCCGGATGCAGAAGAATTTAATGCTGCGCCACCAGACAGCGAAAGCTATCCGGGACTATCTATCTCAACGGGAATTTATAGAAATCGAAACTCCCTTTTTGGCCAAGAGCACCCCGGAGGGGGCCCGCGACTTTCTGGTCCCCTGCCGGATGAATCGGGGGACCTTTTACGCCCTGCCCCAATCCCCCCAGCTTTTCAAGCAAATCTTGATGATTGCTGGATTCGATCGCTATTATCAGATAGTCAAATGTTTCCGGGACGAAGATCTGCGGTCCGACCGGCAACCGGAATTCACTCAGGTGGATATCGAAATGTCTTTTGTCGATCAGGATGACGTGATATGCCTGGTGGAAGGGCTGATCCGGGAATGCCTGGCAAAGGTTTCCGGCTTGCTGGTCGATATTCCATTTCTCCGCTTGACCTACTCGGAAGCTATGGCTCGTTTCGGGACCGACAAACCCGACCTCAGGATCCCCCTGGAGTTGGTTGATCTGACTCCACTGACGAGAACCGTGAGGGAAACGCTGTGGAATACGCTATCTTCCGAGGACGCCCTCTATGCCCTGGAGGTTCCCGGCTGGAAAGATTTTTCTCGTAAAACCGCTGATGAGCTGTCTCTAAGAGCCCGGGAGTCGGGTTGCGGTCTCTCCTATATCCGCTGCAAGGACAATGAGTGGGGTTCGCCATTGAAAAACAAGCTGGACCCAGAGACTTGGGAGGCTCTCGTCCATAGATTCAACGGAACCCGGGAACCGGTCGTCCTTCTCGTCTGGGGGAAAATATCCAGGATTCGTGAGCTATTGGGCAATCTCCGGGTACAGATCGGCCGGGATCTACAAATTGCCAGGGAGGGGCTGGCTTTTTGCTGGGTCTACGACTTTCCTCTCTTTGAGTGGAACGAAGAGGAAAACCGTTGGGATTCCATGCATCATCCCTTTACTTCGCCCCGGCCTGAAGACCTGGAACGCTTGCGGGAGGACCCCGGCACTGTCAGGACCCTATCTTACGATCTGGTCCTGAATGGACATGAAATCGGAGGAGGCAGCATTCGGATTCACCAGAAAGCAGTCCAGGAAACGGTTTTTCAGCTGCTTCGCCTCAGCGACGACGAAATCAATCAGAAGTTCGGCTTTTTTGTCGGAGGTCTCGAACACGGTTGCCCACCCCACGGAGGAATCGCCCTGGGACTGGACCGGTTGGTCATGATCCTGGCCCAGGAGAGTTCCATTCGAGAGGTGATCGCCTTCCCTAAAACACAGAAGGGCTCTTGCCTCCTGACCGGTGCTCCGTCTGGTATCGATCAGGCGCAGCTCGATATCCTGGGTCTATCCTTGAATACCCCTCCGGAACCGGAGGGACCGCTTCGGGCGTCCTGCGGTAGTTCTCCGGAGTGAACTTTTGTCGATATTTTCCGGAAGGCAGACACGGCCCGTCAGTTTTTTTCACGGCAGAAAACGGGCGAATTGAAAAGGAATACAGAATATGCTATAGTAGCAGTATATCATGATGGGTATTGTGACCCTGCCTTGCCGGTGATGTCAAAAGGAAGCTTTGACCCAACACTCCTGTCCAGGGAACCTGGCTCCTGGTAAACTATGGTTTACCAGGGTGGGTACCCATCATATTTGAGGACCAGGATCAAAGCAACTGACACACCGCACAGGCGGGGTCGCTCTTTGTGATAATGGAGATTGTGGAGGAAGGAGTGCTTGGTGTGGAAGAAAATAACAATATGGATCTGCTGCACGAAAACCTGGAGAGTATGAGATCGCTCAGACCCGGTGACCTCACCAAGGGCAAGGTCATCAACAAGGGAGACGAAGGGTATTTCGTCAATATCAATTACAAAGCGGAAGGAATCTTGCCCCTGAAAGAAAAAGCCCTGGGACGCGAGGGCGAAATAGAAAACGACCTTAAAGAGGGAGACGAAGTCTGGGTCACGGTAAGCCGACAGGACGACCAGGGATATATGTGGCTATCGCGAGAAAGAGCCCGCTATCGGGGAGCGTGGATCGACATTGAAGAGAGCATGAGTAACAACAAAACACTCATGGCCAAGGTCAAGAAAAAGGTCAAAGGCGGACTTACCGTCGATGTCGGTATCAACGCGTTTCTTCCAGCCTCCTGCCTTGATCTTACCCCGCAAAACGTCGATGACTTTGTGGGACAGACGATCCCGGTACGCGTCATCGAAGCGGACCGGAAAACAAAGAACGTTGTAGTTTCTCGCAAGATTATCCTGGAAGAAGAACTACATAAACTGCGCAGTAAAACCATCGAATCCCTGGAAATCGACCAGATCAAAAGGGGAACCGTTAAAAATGTCACGAACTTCGGGGCCTTTGTCGACTTGGGAGGCATTGACGGTCTCCTGCATATCTCGGAGATCTCCTGGGGCCGGACAGTCAAAATGGATGATGTATTGACCAAGGGTGACCAAATTGAAGTAAAGATTATTGGCTGGAACTCGGAAAAACAGGAAATTTCCCTGAGCCTGAAAAGACTTACGCCCGACCCTTGGGAGGCCATCGGCGAAAAAATGCAGGTGGGAGACATCGTCAGCGGGAAAGTGGTTTCCGTGAAAGATTTCGGTATTTTCCTGGAAATCGAAGAAGGCGTGGAAGGGTTGATCCATATTTCCGATATTTCCTGGGGATACGTGAAGCACCCCCGGGAGGCGGTAAAAATCGGAGATATCGTCCAGGCCCGGGTTCTGGAAATCGACAAAGGGAAGCAACGACTCTCGCTCGGTTTGAAGCAAGTGATTCCCGACCCCTGGGATAACCAGAAAGATAATTTTTCCATCAATTCGATCGTCCGGGTGAAAGTGACCCGCATCAACCCCAAGGGAGCGATGGTGGAGCTCGAAGAAGGTGTTGAGGGGCGGATTCCTTTGGAAGAGCTCTCCTGGAAAAGAGTGAGCAAAGTCAGTGAAGTGCTCCGTCGCAACCAGGTTGTTGAAGGAAAGATCATCGACGTGGACCCGGAAAACCGCCAGGTGACGATCAGTCTTAAGCAAGTCCGGGAAAATCCTTGGGTCAGCGTACGTCACCAATGGAGAGTTGGTGATGTGGTCCAGGGAACGATTCAGCGCTTGATGAATTTTGGCGCTTTCGTAGAGCTTGCCCCGGAAGTGGAGGCCCTGCTCCCTCTGTCCGAACTCGACTGGGAATCGGTCAAACATCCCGGCCAGATTCTCAGAAAAAGCCAGGAACTTCCCCTGAAAATAATCGAATTCAACCCGGAGGAGCAGCGGATCGTGGTCAGTCGCAAATCCTTGTTACCGGATCCATGGTCTTCGGTTAAAGCAAAATATCCGGTCGGAACTGTTCACGAGGGGAAGGTCGTCCGACTGGTCGATTTCGGTGCTTTTGTAGAACTCGAAGAAGGCTGGGACGGATTGGTGCATATTTCTGAAATAGCCGACCGCCGGATCAACTCACCAGCCGAGGTTCTCGAAGAAGGACAGACTATCAAGGTGGCCATTATCAAGCTCGACGATGAGGATCGCAAAATCGGCTTGAGCATCAAACAAGCCGAAGTGATCGATGGAGAAAAAACTCGGAAAGAAACGCCGACCCAGAATGGAAGAATTACCCTGGGTGACGTTATTGGTGAAAAACTGAGCAATATCCTGAATAACTTCAATAAATAGAGAAGAGCGACTTCGAACAAATTGGACGGTGACCCTTTTTGTGCCCGTGCCCTTGATAGGGGGGCTGCCGGGTTTACCGATTAAGTAAGTGAAGCTTTCGACCACCTCCCGACGTACCGGGGAATAGCCGGATGGTGAAGGGCGTGGTCGTTCCTGAGGGTAATATATGACCAGCAGCCAACTGCGAAGCCGTTTCCTTGAGTTTTTTCAAAAAAAGGATCACCGCCTGATTCCCAGTACTTCGTTGATCCCCGACGATCCGACGATTTTTCTGACCATCGCCGGAATGGTTCAGTTTAAACCGATTTTCCTGGGAAAAGTCAAACCGGTGGTCCGACGGGCCTGCACTGCCCAGAAATGTCTGCGGGTAAACGATATCGAAAAAGTCGGCTTTACCGCCCGGCATCATACCTTTTTCGAGATGCTCGGGAATTTTTCCTTTGGTGATTACTTTAAAGAGGAAGCCTGTCGCTGGGCCTGGGAGTTTTTAACCGAGGATATCGAGCTACCGGCCGACCGGCTATGGACTTCTGTCCATCATCAGGATCGCGAAGCGTACGATATCTGGAAGACTGTCGTGAGAGTTCCGGAATCCCGGATCATTTTTCTGGGCGATGAGGACAATTTTTGGTCCTCCGGCCCGGTCGGTCCCTGTGGATACTGCTCGGAGATTTATTTCGATAATGGATCAGAGCGGGGGTGCGGTAGCGCGGAATGTCGGCCGGGTTGTGAATGTGACCGGTATCTGGAAATCTGGAATCTGGTTTTCATGCAGTTTGACCGGAAGGGTGATGGCGCCCTCGAAGAACTTCCCAATAAAAATATCGATACCGGAATGGGGCTCGAACGTATCGCTTCGGTGGTTCAGGCAACAGCGAGCAGTTTCGAGACGGACCTCTTTTTTCCGGTGATCGCTGAGTTGGAAAAAGTTAGCGGGATCCACTACCGGGATGATCCGTTTCGCCCCCATTTCCGGATTATCGCCGATCACATCCGGAGCATTGCCTTTTTAATCGCCGATGGGATCTTCCCGGCGAACGAGGGAAGAGGTTATATCCTCCGGCGCCTGATCCGCCGGGCCTACCGATCCGGAAAAAAACTCTCGATTGATCGTCCCTTTCTTTTTGAACTCGTCTCTTGCGTGGCCTCCTCCCTGGGAGAGAATTACCCAGAGCTACTGGAACACAGTGAATTGATTTCCCAGTTGACGTTCCAGGAAGAGAACCGGTTTGCCGAAACGCTGCGTTCCGGTCTCAACATTCTTGATAAGGCCATAAGCGATGCCAAGCAAAAGGGGGAATTGTCGATTTCCGGCGCCGAAGTGTTCCGACTCCACGATACCTACGGTTTTCCGGTGGAGGTCAGCAGAGAAATCTTACAGGAGGCGGGAATGTCCTTTGCTGATGACGAATATCGGCAGGAAATGGAATCGCAGAAAAAACAATCCAGGAAAGCACAAGAGGAAAAAATCCGCGATCTGAAAGACCAAAAAAACCTGGAAGAACTATTTGTCGGGCTTTCTTCTGAATTTACCGGATACCACTGCCACGCCCTTGCAACGGTCTGTCGGGCGATAGCCCGACAGACCGAAAGACAGGAGTGGGCCGGGAAGGGTGAAAGGATTATCTGTGTACTGGAAAAAACGCCTTTTTATCCAGAACAGGGCGGTCAGGAATCGGACCGGGGAATCCTGTGCTGCGAGGGGGGAGGGCGAGTCAGGATCGATCAAGTGCTCCCCGGGCCAAAGGGCCTCATCCTCCACCTCGGCGAGGTAGAAGAGGGGAGCATCGCTCCCGGAATGCGCGTACTTGCCTGCATCGATTCCCGCAGAAGGCGCCTGTTGGAAATTCATCATACTGCGACTCATCTCCTTCATCGTGCCTTACGGGCCACTCTGGGGGAAACAGTCAAGCAAGCCGGGTCCTGGGTTGGAGAAACGGGACTGCGTTTCGACTTCACCCACCTTACACCGATGGAAGCCGATGAACTCGAGCGGGTGGAAAAAATGGTCAACGAAGCGATCTTTTCCGATCTACCGATCCGGGTGTCGTATTCGACCCTGAAAGCGGTTCGGAATACGGACGTGCTTGCCCTGTTCGACGAAAAATACGAAGAAATTGTTCGTATTGTTCGGGTGGAAGGCTGCTCCGCGGAACTGTGTGGCGGTACTCATCTTGACAGAACCTCTCAAGCCGGCTTGTTCACAATAACCTCTGAATTCAGCATCGGATCCGGACTGCGCCGGATCGAAGCGATGGCCGGATCCCCTGCCTTCGCCGTGCTGGAAAAAGGGTTCCGGATCAACAAAGCACTCAGGCAGTTGTCCCAGGTCGACCCTGACCAATTTTCGGCCCTCTTTTCCACCCTGCAGGAAGAAAACCGACGTCTAAAAAAGGATTTGCTGGAAACGAAAGTCGCTCTAGCCATCCGTGCGGTCCTGGACCATCTTCCGACCGATTCCGCAAAGAAGCCGACGATGATTAGTCACCTTTTCGACGAGGATATCGATCAGGAAACCATGAAACAGGTCCTCGACGCCCTTCGGAAAAAGACCTCTCCTGCCGTCGTCGTGCTGGGTGCACGATCGGCGGAGCAGGTATCCGGTTTGGTCGCTGACCTGGGCTCTTCCGAGGTGGTCAATGTCAGCACGCTTCTGCGCGATGCTTTGAAGATCACCGGCGGAAAAGGGGGAGGAAAACCACACCTCGCTCAATACGGAGGATTGCCCGCCCGGCAATGGGACACCCTGTTACAGGAAATAGGAGTACGCCTTTCGTGATCACTACCCGGATGATGGCCTTGGATCTGGGGACCAAACGGATCGGGGTGGCCCTCAACCGAGGGACGGCCCTTGCCTTTCCTTTCTCGGTTATCGAGCACCGGAGCGAAGAAACTACCATTCGGGCCATACTTGATATTGCTCGGGACAACCAGGTGGAGCGAATCCTCTTGGGCCTCCCGCTCCGACTCAGCTATTTGGCCAAACAAGAAGCACACAATGTCTTGCGTTTCCAAAAAAAATTGCAGAATCTGTTTTCGGGAGAGATTATCGTGTTTGACGAACGACTAACGACCAAGGAAGCGGAAAGAAGGCTACTCGAACTGGACCTGAGGCGTGATAAACGAAAAAAGGTCATTGACCAGATGGCCGCCAGCATCCTCCTCCAGACTTACCTTGACCGAGCCGGGGCATGAAACCGAAGCACGTTTTGGCCTTATCTTTCGCCTGGCTCCTGTGCATGGCGGGCTGGCTCGCGTTCTATCACGAACCGGACGGGGTTACCGACCGGCGGGAAGTGGTGATTGTGCCCGGTACCTCAAACCGGGACATCGCCCGTCTTTTGCGGGCACGGGGGATTTTGCCAACCCCTGAGCTATTCCTTCTCTACCTTGCCCTCAGCGGACAGAGGACGCTTCAAGCCGGGCGGTATTTTTTTCGGGGAAACGAATCGGTCAAAACCCTGGTAGATGCCTTAACCCATGGAAAAACCGGAATGCAACGGATCACTTTTCCGGAAGGATTGACCTCCCAACAAATGGCCGACCTACTTGAACAACACGAGATTGCCAACCAGGGCGAGTATCTCGCCCTGGTTGCCGATCCGGCTCGTTTTTCCCGTCCTTGGCTCGCTGGTGTCCGGACCCTGGAAGGATTTCTCTTTCCGGATACTTACTACTTTGTACCTTACAGCGGAGCGGAAACAGTCATCAATACCCAACTCGACCGGTTTGAGTCCCTTTTTTTGGAGGAATACCGGACGGGGAACGCTTCACTCTCTCTTTCCGAAACGGTCATTCTGGCTTCGATCGTCGAGAAGGAAACCAAATGGAGCCAGGAAAGGCCATTAGTCGCTTCAGTCTTTCTCAACCGGCTGGACCGGAACATGCGGCTTCAATCCTGTGCGACGGTGGTGTTTGCCCTGAAACGGGAGCGGGGAATCAACCGGGACACCTTAACGCTGGCTGACCTGAACATAGAATCGCCCTTTAACACTTACCGGGTAACCGGACTCCCACCGGAACCCATCGCCAACCCGGGCTTGGCCTCACTGCAGGCCGTTCTCCACCCCGTTCCTTCTGACTATCTGTTCTTCGTCCTGAACAACGACGGCCGGCACTACTTTTCCCGGACCTATGAGGAACATCTCGCAAATCGGGAGGCAGCCCGCCCATGAGCAGATTCTGGGAACGTTTCTTCCCCAGCCTCTTTGTCCAGGAAATCAGCGAAATTCCCCTGGACTTACTTTGGAATTCCGGCATACGGGGTCTGATCCTGGACCTGGATAACACCATCGTGGCCTGGAACGGTTACAATCTCCCTCCCGAAACCGACCTGTGGCTGAAGAAAGCCAAGGACCAGAGCTTTTTGTTTTATATCGTTTCCAACTCCCTGACCGGCCGGGTGAAACATTTTTCTCAGGTTTTAGGCATTCCCTGTATTCCCCTGGCTCTCAAGCCCCGCCGGGTTAATTTCCGCAAAGCGATTCAAGCCATGGCCCTTGACCCTGTCCAGGTCGCGGTGATCGGTGATCAGATATTTACTGATGTGTGGGGAGGGAACCGTATGGGCATCTTCACCATACTGGTCTTTCCCGTAAACAAGAAAGAGAATGTACATGTCCGCTTGATCCGGAACCTGGAGCGATTGGTATTAAAAAGATTTCGTAAAAGGGGACAGCGGTCGTGATCTCTGGCCAGACCCGTCTTTTGGCCCTGATCGGCCACCCCATCGTCCATTCGCTTTCCCCGGCTTTTCAGAACGCCGCTCTCGAGGAGATGGCCCTTCCTTTTGTCTATATGGCCTTCGACGTACCTTCTGAACATCTTGCGGCATCGGTCGCTGGATTACGGGCGCTGGGCGCCGCCGGATTCAACGTTACCGTTCCGCACAAGGAAAAGGTAATCCCGTACCTCGACCACCTGGATATAACCACAACCGTATTACAGGCGGTCAATACCGTCGTGATCCGGGAGGGGAAGCTCGTTGGTTATAATACGGATGTGGAAGGACTTAAAGTCACCCTCCAAAAAACCAACTACACACCTGGGGAACCGGTATGCCTGTTGGGCGCCGGTGGTGCCGCCCGGGCCGTCCTGTACGCGTTGATCCATCTGAGTGGCGGCCCCGTCACCGTCTTCAATCGGAACCGTGATCGCGCCGAATCTTTGCGCGATTGGGTGCGGGCCTCCCTGAACCGTGAGATTACGATCGAATCCTGGGAATCGTTTGTGGAGGGGAAGAGCGCTTTTCTGGACAAAACCAGGGTTTTGATTAACGCAACATCCCTGGGCCTTGCGGACGAACTTCCGCCAATTCCCTGGGATGCTCTGTCACAGTGTCACTCGATCATCGACACGGTCTACCGCCGGGACGATACCCCTCTGGTCCGGGAAGCCCGCAAGCGTGGCTTCTTGGCCTGCGATGGAAAAACGATGCTCATCGGACAGGGCGCGGCGAGCTTTACTCTGTTTACCGGTTGGCGGGCTCCGGTCGAACTCATGGAAAGAGCCCTGCTGTAAGGTGCCGGGCCGACCCAAGGGGGTGACCTCTGAACCCCTCCCTCTTGCCATGCTGTCTGAAATCAAGTATTGTATCGATAAGAAAAAATATGCCTATACGGTACTCCTAAGACGGATCAAAAGGAAACCGTTCGTGATGAAAAGAAATATTCTCAATTCCAATCGGCTGGGCGAAGTACTCCTGGCCAAGGGAAAAGTTACCCCTGAACAAATCCGGGAGGCAATCGAGGAACAGGGCCGCTCCCATCTCCGGCTGGGCGATATCCTTAGAAAAAAGGGTCTGATCACCGAAAAAGACCTTTCCCAGGCCTTGGCCGACCAGGACGGAACGCCCTTCATCGACCTGGACAATTACGTCATTGACCCCAAGGTTGTGGTCAAGCTCTCGGAGAAGTTCTGTCGAGAACACACCGTTGTTCCGGTGGCGGAAGAGGGAGGGTCGATCATTCTGGCCATGGCTAACCCGGTGGATATCGTCGCCATCGACCGGACCCGCCTGATGACCAAGATGGAAGTGCGCCCTTATGTCGCCACGCGGGAAGATATCAACCGGATCATCAACGCCTATTATGGAGCGGGGGAATCGGTCAACGAAGTTTTAAGGGAAGCCGAAGATGAGGTTTCCCTCTTTCTTCTGGATGAAGGCGAAGAAATTAAAGTCGATAAGCTTAAAGCCATCAGCGAAGAAGCACCGATCGTCCGGGTGGTGAACATGGTCATCCTTCAGGCGGTCCGTAGCGGAGCGAGCGACATCCATATCGAACCCCAGGAGACGAAAGTCAAGATCCGTTACCGGATCGATGGAATCCTGCAGGACTCAACCACTACTTCGGTACGGATCCATCCGGCCCTGGCCTCCCGGATCAAAATCCTCTCCCGAATGAATATCGCCGAACGGCGTCTGCCCCAGGACGGCCGCTTTCAAGTGACGGTCGACAACCGGAGCATCGATTTCCGGGTTTCTTCCCTCCCCACCATTTTTGGGGAAAAGATCGTTATGCGGATTCTCGACAAATCCAGCCTGCTCCTGGATCTCGACCGGCTGGGATTCGAAGACCAGGACCTGGAGGTTTTTTACCGCATGATCCAACATCCCTATGGGATGGTTCTCTTGACCGGGCCCACCGGAAGTGGGAAGACGACCACCCTGTATTCCGCCCTCAATTTCATAAACAAGCCGATTCTGAACATCTTAACCATCGAAGATCCAGTGGAGTACCGGCTGGAAGGGATCAACCAGGTCCAGGTTAAACCTAAAATCGGGTTGTCCTTCGCCAACACCCTGCGTTCGATCATGCGCCAGGACCCGGACGTGATCATGATCGGAGAGATCCGGGACCAGGAAACAGCCGAAATCGCCATCCATGCCGCTCTGACCGGGCACCTGGTTTACTCGACTTTGCATACCAATACCGCTGCCGGAGCGATAGTCAGACTTCAGGAGATGGGAGTTCCCCCCTATCTCATATCATCATCCCTCGTCGGAGTGGTCGCTCAGCGACTGGTTCGAAGAATTTGCGAACACTGCAAGATCGAGACGCCAGCTATGGGGTCGGTCGCCAGGGAGTTGAGCGGGGGAACGCAAGACATCGTGACCATCTATCGGGGAAAGGGATGCAGCCGCTGCAGCACGACCGGTTACCGGGGAAGGACCTCTATTTGCGAAGTTTTCTCCATGACTGATTCTCTCCGGAAACTGGTGCTCGCCCTGGCCACTGAGAAAGCCCTTACCGAGGAGGCCCGGAAGAATGGCATGGCCACTCTCCGGGAGAGTGCCCTGAAAAAGGTTTTGGCCGGTGCCACCACCCTCGAAGAAGTTTACCGGGTCACTACTCACTTGTAAAAGCCGGTAGAAAGGCAGAAGATTAGAAGAATGATTTTGCAGCAAAATTATTTATTGCAGTAGAATCAAGAATACATGTGGAAGCGATATCCCGGGCAGAATCAGTGAAACCGCAGTTAAGTTGGCAACCTATTTCATCTTTCCCGGGTATGAAGTGGTTCCCGACAATTCCAGTTCTAGCCTCTGACAGGCAGGAGGAGATGTTCACCGGTGATTAATATTAAAATGTTTTTGACCGAGCTCCAGGAGAAAAGGGCTTCGGATCTCCATCTGACTGTCGGACTGCCCCCCACCATGCGGATCGACGGGAAACTCATTCCGTCCAAAGTGCCGAATTTGAGCCAGGAAGACACGAAAGCCATCGCCCGTTCCATCGTTAGCGAAGAGCAGTGGGGAAAGTTCCAGGAAACGCATGAACTGGATCTTTCCCTGGGAATTCCCCAGGTGGGACGGTTCCGGGTGAATATCTACTACCAGCGGGGATCGATCGGTCTGGCGATACGGGCTCTGAGCTACAACATTCCTACTATGGAGGAACTCCATTTACCGACCGAGATCCTCCAGAAACTCGCCTTGCTTCCTCGGGGACTGATCCTGGCCACCGGGCCCACCGGAAGCGGGAAGTCCACGTCATTGGCCTCGATGATCGACTACATCAACAGCAACCGTTCCTGCCATATTGTCACCATTGAAGACCCCATCGAATATGTGCACTCCCATAAACAGTCCATCATCAACCAGCGGGAAGTGGGAGAAGATACCCATTCCTTCGAAAGCGCTCTGGTCCATGTCCTGCGCCAGGATCCCGATGTCATCCTGGTCGGGGAGATGCGTAACCTGGAAACCGTCGCCATCGCCCTGACCGCCGCGGAAACCGGTCACCTGGTTTTAGCCACGCTCCACACCAACAACGCCCCGCAGACCGTAGACCGGATCATCGATATTTTCCCGCCCCACCACCAGCAACAGATCCGCATACAGCTTTCCGCTTGCCTCCAGGGTATCGTCAGCCAACAGCTCATCCCCAGGAGCGATACCCGGGGAAGGATCCCGGCCATTGAAATCTTGCTGGCTAACAATGCGGTGTGCAATCTGATCCGGGAAGGGAAAAGCCATCAACTCTACAGCGTCATGCAGTCCTCCCTGGCCGAAGGGATGCTGACCATGGACTGGGCTCTGTTTGATCTCTACAAAAAAGGGATGGTGAATTGGGAAGAGGCTTTCAGCCGCTCTATCTATCCCAAGGAATTCAGCCGCTGGAGGAGCCGGGTCTGATGAGCACCTTCACCTACCGGGTCCGGGACACCGCCGGACGGATCAGTGAGGGAACTATCGATGCGCTAAACGAGAGGGAAGCGGCCGTCTCTTTACGGGAACGGGGATTTTTCATTACCGCGATCGCCGAGGAAAAACCCTCCGTGCTAAAACGGGAGATAAGTTTCCTCTCCCATTCCAAAAAAGTGAGCCTGCAGGACCTGGCCATGTTCGCCCGGAGCGTCAGCACCATGCTGGAAGCCGGCGTACCTCTGATCACGGCTCTGGAGGGCATAGCCCGCCAGACAGGGCATGCGGGCTTTTCCCAAACCATCAAAAGCATAGCCCGCCGGATCGAAAACGGATTGTCCTTGTCCCTGGCCCTTGCCGAATATCCAAAAATCTTCAACCGGGTGTTTCTGGGCATGGTCCAGTCGGGGGAGGCGGGAGGAAATATTGACTGGGCGCTCACTCGGCTGGCCGACTACCTGGAATGGGAAAAAGACCTCCGGGATAAGGTCCAGTCGGCCACCTATTATCCGGTTATCCTGGTCGTGGCTATGATCGCGGCCTCCCTTTTCATGGTCTATTTCGTCTTTCCCCAGTTCGTGGTCCTTTTTGAAGGATTCAATATCGACCTTCCTTTGCCCACCGTTCTTTTGCTCAGCGGTATGCAGTTCGTCAACCGTCACTGGTACGCGATCTACGGCGGTTTGTTCGGTTCAGCGGGAACCTTCTACTGGTACGTCAATACGGAAAAGGGCAGGGGATGGTGGGATCGGCGGCGAAACCGCCTTCCCCTCTTCGGAGAGTTGTTTCAAAAACTGGTGATTTCCCGTTTCTGCTGGATCATGAACGGCTTACTCAAAAGCGGCATGCCTATGGTTCAGTCCCTCGAGGTGGTATCCTCAGCGGTCGGCGACTATTACCTGCGGGACATCTGCCTGGAAGTTGCCGAAAAGATCCGCCAGGGCCGCAACCTCTCCCAGAGCATCAATGAATACCCGTTTTTCCCCTCGATCGTCTCCCAGATGATCAACGTCGGCGAAGAATCAGGAAACCTGGAAATGGTCATGGGCAAAATCACCGAACTCTACGACAAGGAAATCGGTATTTTTGTCGGCCGCCTCTCCACGATCATCGAACCGGTTCTTACCGTGATCATCGGAGTCGGAGTATTTTTACTCGCTCTGGCCTTTTTCCTGCCCATCTTCGAAATGGCCGCGGGAGGGATAGAATAGGAGGCGCTATAGCAAAGCTTTATCTGTTTGAGCAAAACGTCAATTGAGGAATTTCGGAGCTAAAGCTTTCCGTACTTCTGCCGATAGTTTATACTGAGAAACCATATTAATTCAGGAGGTGGCCGATATGTGGTTTATAATCCGCAAGTGGCAACAACGGAAAGGTGAAGAAGGCTTCACCCTGATCGAAATGATTATTGTGGTGGCGATTTTAGGATTCCTATTGGCAATCGCGATACCGCGGTATACCGCGGTCCGGGCAAACGCAGCCATGCGTGCGAGCCAGGCCAATGCCAGAAATATCGCGAATGCAATTGAGGTCTGGATGACCGAAAACAATGAAACGACTCCACCAAGTGCCGTTGCCATTAATACAGGCACTGGGATAACACCCCCAACACCTGTATTAATACCTTATATCCCTATTGCACCAAGAACTCCTGGTGGAGAAAATTATCTATACGCCCTTGTCGATGGAACCTCGTATTTTATTTGGGATCCTGCTTATCAAGCGGGGGGGGCTCTACCAAATTGGTATGTTCAGGATGGGGGCTTGGTGGTTGAAGCGGAGTTACCTGGTGTAGGAGAAGGAGCAGAACTTACTTGGGGCCCAACGCCCTGACCCCATAACTTCATCCCTGATCATTTATTAATCGACAAACTTTGGCTGAACTATGTGGCTTTCGAGACTTATAAATAGAACATAGAATACCGGAAGCCACATAGTTTACCTATACCAAATCTTTTTTTCCGGGGAACCTTGAGTCGCCATGTTACCTGTGATTTTTTCAGTCTTTTTCGCCCTGACCCTTATCTATATTTCCCTCTACGACCTCAAATACTTCCGCATCCCCGACTGGACGGTGGGGGTGGTGGGAGCGTTGGGTTTGTTTCGCCTGATTTTCCCGGGCTTTTCCCTGACCCATCTTTATGGCGCGGTGGCTGGATTCACTTTCCTGTTCATTCTTCACCTCTTTTTCCCCCGGGGGATGGGATTCGGCGACGTGAAGCTGGCCGGAGCCATCGGATTGTTCCTGGGGCTTTCCTGGACGGTCCTGGCCATTCTTCTTTCGTTTCTGAGCGGAGCGGTGGTGGGTATTCTCCTGATCGCTCTCCGGAAAAAGACGCTGAAAGATGCCGTTCCCTTCGGCCCTTTTCTCGCCCTGGGAGCGGTGGTGGCTTTGTTTTTCGGCGAGAGTATTATACGCTGGTATCTGAACCTGTGGTGGTGAGTGGCCGGCCGGGGACTGACTGGTGCGCGGCGAGGCCGCGTTTCGCAATAGCGGAGCTGCGCGCATCAACCTAGCGGCTGCCGGTATATAGATACGCTATGACCTATCGATATATCAGGACACGCGCCACATTCTCGGAAAAAACTGCCGTTCCCGGATATTTCCAGGAATCCGGCATGACTTTACTTGAGCTGCTTGTCGTTGTGGCGGTTATGGGCTTATTGGGACTCATCAGCATACCGTCCTTACGCAGCCTGCAGGTGTCCCTGCTCAACCGGGTGGCCGCCCGGCAGGTGGCTTCCCAGGTCAGATCGGCCAAAGCGGAGGCCTTACGCCGGGGAGAGCCGGTCCGGGTGACGTTTGATACCTTCCACAACCGGATCATTTACAGAATAGGCACTGCTCCATCATCTGCTCATCCTCTTCCTGCGACGGTCGACCTCTATCACACCAACTTTCCGGCCAACCGACTCTTTTTCCATCCCACTGGGACCCCCACTAGCGGCGGGACTGTGACGTTACGGACCGGCGGTAAATTGCTTTATGTGATCATCGTGCCGGTCACGGGGAGGGTGAGAATCAGTGTTTCGCCGCCCTGACCGGGATACCGGGATGACCTTTATCGGGGTCATCGCAGGCGGGATGATCCTTTCGATGATGACCTTGCTTTGCTGGCACTGGCTGGGAGCGTCCGAGCGGGTTTTCCGACAATCGGAACTCCGGACGCAGGCGATTCTGTCGGCCAGCGTGCTTTTAGACGAAATCAAGGAGGCGGGAGATCTTGCAGAAGGCGTGTTTACCCATCCCCAACCGGATGGGTCACTGGTTCTGGTATCGAAGGTCAAAAGACAGGGGCCTGATTTCCACCATATTAAGGTTACGGCGTACTCCGGGGACGGGCAAGAACTCCTTACTTTCGAAACTCTGGTCCTGCAAGCGGGGCGCAACCATGATTGAGATGCTGTTCGCCATGATTATTTTGAGTGTCTTGCTTCCCACGGCCTTAGTGGTCCTTGTCCGGCAGGGATGGCATATAAAGCGGTACACCACCGCGGCGGAACTCAATGAAACGGCGATTTTCGCGAGCTCGGAAATTCGTACCTTGATCAAGACCGCTGTCGTCGATAGGATTTCCGCCTGCGGTAAAAGGATCACTCTTCTTTTCGGGAAGAACCAGGTGGAAGTCTATCCCAAAAATCGGAGCCTCTTGGTCAAACAGCGCGAGATTGCCGTTTAACCCTGTTTAGTCTGGTTCAGAAAACCCTTATATTACGGCACTTTTTGGCCTTCTGGTTGACATAATACTGCTGTATTTTTAGCCTGGTTTAATGTTTTTTTGTTGTGTAGTGTGTAAATAGTGTGTATTTTTTGTACCTGGAAGGCGGCCTACGGGCCGTTCTTTTTTTGCGCCGGTTGTGTTCTATCCTCATCTAAAACCCTTCTTTTCGCCATCAACCCGTCACGGCAAAAGTTTCGATAATGCGTATATGTCCATTGTGGGTATTGTTCGTTCCATTTTTGCATGGATCCCTGCCAGGACAAACCTTCCTTTTTCGCGGTAAAGATGGCAAGGGCGCTGGCCTTCGGAGTTAGCGGCTTGATGTGGCGGTTGCCAAGCAGACGTTTCCTTATTTTGCTGTATTCCTTGGCGAGGGCTTGCGGCGACATACGAACATCAACGGTTAAACTGACCGGCAGCGGTAGCCCTTTAAGTTGTGTCTGTGGCCACCCATACCGCACCGCGGGGATCAGGGGCGTGCGCCCGGTAAGAACAAAGTCAACCGCTTGCGGAAGCTTCCAGAAACCCTCATTAGTTAAAAAATTTGCAACGTCTGCAAGCCTTTTTAGTTTGTCCGTGCCATTAGAGAAAAACAGAAGGGCGTTACCGGAAACACCTTCTTGGATGAAGGGGACAGAAGCACTTTCCCTGCTATCTTCATAGAAGTTGTCAAATGCTGGATCAGTTATGGCGCCTACAAGCCCTTTAAGGTTGTGCGTGACGACCGGGTAAGATCCTGGGGCGATCTCTCTTTTATCAGCCTGCGAAAACAGCCAGGACAGGGCCTGATCGGGGGTAAGCAGCACACCGCCCAAAACTTCCCGGCGAAAAGCTTTGACGTAAGGGAGTCTACTTCTTCCGGCGGCGAGTACTTCTGAAAACGTGATATCTTTTGTGTCACTTGCCTCTTCCTTCCTTTCTGGAAACGAAAACTTCCCGCCAGCGGCCTGCTGGCCAGCCTGGTAGATGGCTTCGTTTTTCTGATATGCGACCCTAAACCCTTTTAAAGATAGAAACCCTTGGATAAATTCGTCAACGTATTTTTCTCTACAAAGTCTTTCCCAAATTACCGGCACGACTGGCCGGCCAAGGACGGCTTCAATGGCCAGCTTTGCTTCTTCGGGCGTGTGTGGACCTCGTTTTGCCATCATGTATCCTCTTTCCCTGTAGCGAATGTTGATACGATACAATTATACCAGAATGAATTGGCAAACTCAAGAAAAAGGAGGAGAGAAAATGACAGACTTGCGGAAAGCAAAAATGGAAGCGGCAGTCTACAACATACCCGAAGTTGCGGCGCTATTGGACGTGAACCTGATTCGGGCGTATGAATTGGCCCGGCAGCATGGTTTTCCGTCAATTCGCATATCGGAAAAACGGATCGTCGTTCCGCGCGCGGCCTTTCATCGGTGGTTGGAGACGGCGGCTCACGATCGGGGGAATTATTCTGGCTCGTGATCGCAAAAAAAAACCCGGCTCTGCCGGCCGGGGTGAGGGGGGCATTAAATTTGTCAACTAATTTTAGCGCATTTCGGGAAATTAAACGATCAACGGACTGCCAGACCCTGGGGCGGGAACTTGGTTTGGATATCAACGCATCCGGCATGGTGCGCTGCCCGAATCCGGGACACGCTGACACGGAACCTTCCTGCAAAATCTACCGGGATGGCGCGTTTTGCTTTGGTTGCGGGTGGCGCGGGAGCGCAATCGATCTGACGATGCTGATTTGTAATGTTGACCTGATGACCGCGACAAGATGGATAGCGGCACGTGCAGGCCTGTCTTTCCCTTCCGCCAATACCGGTGACACAGTGACAAACCGCCGGCCGATGACCGGAAACCCCAGTGGAATAAAGGGTTCCAGACTTTCAAGTTTTGACACCCGTTTGACACCCCCAGTGTCAAAAGACGCGAGGGGGTGTCAAAAATGATGGGTTTGACGCTTGAAGATCTGGCAGCTGCAAAAAAGTTGCCGGTGGAATTTCTACGCGACCTTGGGCTGCAAACTGTCAAACTACAGGGCGGTCAGGCCGTCAGAGTCCCTTACCTTACACCCGCCGGTGAAGAATTGGCGGTTCGTTACCGGCTGGCGCTGAATGGCGGAGCACGCTTTCGATGGCGCAAGGGGGACAAAACCACCCTGTATGGCCTGCAACGAATTGACCACGCGCGATCCGCCGGTTATGTACTGCTGGTGGAGGGGGAATCAGACTGTTGGAGCGCGTGGTTCCATGACGTTCCCGCATTGGGGATCCCTGGCAAGACGATATGGAAAACTGGCTGGGAGGCGGCGGTAGACGGCTTACAACCATACCTTTGGTGTGAGCCGGGCGCATTCGACCTGGTGGAGCGCGTGGCCAAAACCGCAAAAAACTTGCGCGTTATTTACGCGCCAGACGGGATCAAGGACCTTTCGGAATTACATTTATCTGGGAAACCGTTCGCGGATGAACTGGAGCGGTTGAGAGGCGGGGCAGTACTGGCGGCGGAGGAAATTGCGGGGTTGCGAGGGGCCAATATTGGAGAGTTGGAGGAGACGGCCAAGGATCGCGGGCGGCAGAGAAACGCGAAACAAAAACAGGACGAGCCGGAAACCCGGCAGACGAGTTTCCTCACGGCGGGGGACATTCTTTATGAGCAGATACACAACGACGGCAAAAGCGCATTTTTAGCCTATAGCTCACGAACCGGAGAGGCGGAAACGGTTCCGCTTTTAGCGCTATCTGACGAAATTGTTGAGCCAATTAACAGCGAGGACGTAACCCTTGGCGCGGTGAGGTTGCCGTCTGGCGTTGCGGAGTACGGAGACACCTTAAGCCTGCTGGCCGAAATTGAGGCGCATGTATACCGGTATTTGGACGTTTCGCCGTCATATTTGAAGTTTGCGGCATACTATGTCCTACTGTCCTGGCTGTATGACCGGTTTCATACTCTGCCTTATTTGCGGGCGCTGGGAGATACCGGTTGTGGGAAGTCGCGGTTCCTGGACGTGATAGGCGGGCTTTGCTACAAGTCCATAACCGCCAGCGGCTGCGTTACGCCAGCGCCGATATACCGGATGCTTCGAAAATGGGGCGGGACGTTGGTGCTGGATGAGGCGGACATGAGGAATTCGGATGAATATAATGAGGTCATCACGATCTTGAATTGTGGCTTCGAAAAGGGTAGGCCGGTTATCCGGGCAACAAAGGACAATCCTGACAAGATTCAAATTCTGCCGGTATACGGACCGAAGGTATTCGCCACGAGGCGGCGATTCCAGGATGCAGCGTTGGAAGCGAGGTGCTTGACGGAAATAATGGTTGAGACGAACCGGGACGATATCGAAGCGGTGCTGGGCCGGAGGTTCTTCGCTGATCAGTGCGAGCTGCGCAACAAGTTACTACTGTTTAGGCTTCAAAACTATCAAAAGGTAGACCCTGAAGCCGGGGCAAGACTTAATTTGGGGAACATCGAGCCTCGGCTTAAGCAGGTCAGCGTTTCTTTCCTTTCCCTGTTTGCCCGGGAAGAAGATGTACTATCAAGTTACCAGCAGTTCATCCAGGGCCATCAGCGCGAACTTATTGAGCAGCGATCAGCAACGAAAACCGGCCAAGTGGTGGAGGCGCTGCTTAAACTCTCTGGTAACAAGGTAACGACGGTAACAACCATAACGGGAGACAACGTCATGAATGTTACCTGTGGCAATATTGCAGAACAGGTAGAAATGAAACCGCAGGCCGTTGGACAGATACTGAAAGCCTTGGGGCTAAAAACAAAACTTGTCAAGATAGAAGGAATGGCGCAGCGCCGCATTGTTTACGACAAAGCGAAGTTTGGCAAGTTAAAGAAGCGCTATGTTTTGGACGAGGAAAACGAGGAGGAAGGGGAAACCGCAGGGAGTACCCTTACGCTTGTTACCCTCGTTACCCATGTTACCGATGAGGCGCAAACTTCTCCTTCGGACGACACTTCGGACGATAAAGAAAAAGTATCAAAACCTGACGAGGCCGACGACCTTTGCCTTTGGAAGGGTGAGATTTAAATGCAAACTGTTCTGGAACTGCAGCGTCTCGGCTTCCGTCTTTGGCTGGATGGTACCAACATAAAATACGAACACCGAGGAACGGCCAAGCCGGATGCCGCCACAATTAAACCACTGGTGGCCGAGTTGAAGGCCAACAAGGCCGAAGCCGTGAAGTACCTCAGTGTTGAGGACGGCGAACGGCAGTTGGCCAGTCATGGCTGGTGCGCCATGGCGTCCGGGGTGCTTGGTGAAACAGTTATCCTGGTGCGGGACGAGGGTGTTCTGGTGCCGGATCGGTACCGTGACGCTGTTCGCTACACACTGGACGAGTTGACGACACTAACCACCAGTCCCAAGGTCAGTGTAGAGGGTTTGAGGTGGATCCATGAGGTGAAAAAAGTCTTCACCGGCGCTACAGTCTCAAAAGGGGGAACCTGAAATGACGATCGAGAAGAGGCCGCCGGCCTGTCCTTTTTGCGACACGGTAATGGCGTTGCACAGCAAATACAAATTCTGGAAATGCTTTTCCTGCGGTGGTGAGTGGTGGCCGCGGGACGCGGATGAGGTCATTTCACTATTATGGGAAAACGAGGCCGACTACATACATAGTGATCTAAGGTTTGGCGGCGCAAAGACACAAAAAGGGGCGGAAGGGAAATGGCGAAAGAAAACAAGTCCGTCATAAGAGCGTCCTTGATCCCGGTGGTATGCAGGCGCTGCGGGAAGGTAATTACCCACGCCCTGCCGGGCAGCGCGGCTTGGTGTCGGCGGTGTAAGCGGTGGGCGGGTGGTGAAGATCAGAAAAAAAGAAAGCCGCGTGAGGAGGCGATGCACAGTGCGCGACAAGACAATAAAGTTAATTGAAGCGGCTGCAGAAGTGCTGCGGGAACATAACCCGATGACCTTGCGACAGGTTTATTATCAATTGGTGGCTAAGCATGTCATAGATAATAACCGCGCTGAATATCAGCGGCTATCCGGTGCACTCGTTAAAGCCAGACAAGACGAGCTAATTCCTTGGGACTGGATTGAGGACAGAGGCCGGCTGCCGAGGACGGTGAACATGTGGTGCGACTTGTCGGACTTTATGAACACGGTACGTCATGCGTACAGAAAAGACATTTGGGAAAGTCAACCACAATATGTTGAAGTCTGGCTGGAGAAGGATGCGCTGTCCGGCATATTCTCAGACATTACCGGGGAATACGGCGTTACGCTGGCGGTAGGACGCGGTTATAATTCCTGGAGCGCATACCATGACGCGGCAGAGCGGTTTAATGGACACAAAGAACAAGGCCGGGACGGAGTGATCCTGTACTTCGGCGACTTCGATCCCAGCGGCGAGGACATTTTCCGAGCCATAGGGGACAGCCTGGACTTTTTCGGGACTTGTCCAACAATAGAAAAAGTGGCGCTGACCATGCAGGACGTTCGGGACCATAACCTGCCGCCGGACTTCACGAAAACCACAGACAGCCGCAGCAAGGCTCACGTTGCCAAACACGGGGATATAGCCGTTGAGCTGGATGCCTTGCCGCTGCCGGTGCTGCAGGAGAAGATCCGGGAAGCGATTGAGGGGAGTTTAGACAAGTCACGGTTCGTTGCCGCGCGGGAAATTGAGCGGCAGGAGACATTACAGCTGGCGGATTTAATTGAAGGGAGGCGAAAAAAATGAACACCCACTATGAGCACAGTGAAAACAAAACCCGGGCGGCCAAGCGGGAAACTGCGGTTCCGGGCGCACGGGCGATCATGCAGGGGCGCATCAGAACCTGGTTCGTAGATAAAAGCTATGGGTTCGTTCGAGGCCAGGATGGCGGGGACTACTTCTTCCACGTCACCGACCTAAAACGTCAAGACAAACAGCCACTGGAGGGGCAGGGAGTTTCCTTCGAGGTCCTGCAAACCGCACGCGGACTGCGGGCGGCAAATGTGGAATTGGTCGGCGAAT